>JALQUZ010000162.1 GCA_023263695.1 Ilumatobacteraceae bacterium | reverse complement strand
TTAGAAGGCAGATGCTCTATCCAGCTGAGCTACGAGTCCAAACCCATAGGGTGAGGAGAAGAAGTTGTCGGGAAGACAGGACTCGAACCTGCGACCCTCTGGTCCCAAACCAGATGCGCTACCACCTGCGCCACTTCCCGAACATAATAATGAACTTCTCTTCGCGGAAAGACTGGGACTCGAACCCAGGGGACGCTATCGCGACCACAGCTTAGCAGGCTGCTGCATTACCACTCTGCCACCTTTCCGTTAGGGAGCGCAAATTTAGCCGTAAAATCTATTTGCGCAAGGGTACGATGTGAATTTATCACAAGAAAAATCGAAATATTTTTTATCCCGTCCCAAAACGTGTACAATAACACCAAATTCACAGGTTATAACACACTAAACCTGAACATAATACCACCCCTCCTATTCTTTGGGATATTCGATACGCACGTGGTATACCCCGCGCATAAATTTCTTGAAAGCCTCTTTGATGGTGTTGATGTCCTTCAAGG
>JALQUZ010000161.1 GCA_023263695.1 Ilumatobacteraceae bacterium | reverse complement strand
GTCTAGATTCACATCTTCATAAGATACAATCAGCTTTTCAAATATTGTATTTGCAATTCTATGGTGTTCTTGGAGTACCTCAAGCGACGGGTATGTATTTGCCTCATTAATATATGCAGCTAGTTTCACCGCCATTAACCTTCGCCAAAAAACAACTTTACGCTCACCTGAACCGCCCATATTTTGAATAAGCCATTCTAGTATAGCGTGGTTACCACTTCTTCTTAAACCGTAAAATGCAAATCTATCCAAACCGCTTCTTTTTGTCGAGTAGACAGGACTCGAACCTGCGACCCTCTGGTCCCAAACCAGATGCGCTACCACCTGCGCCACTACTCGATATAATTATTATATACTGTAACTCTAAAATGTTTCTAAATCTTAATCCATCTGTAGGGTATCATTTCAGATGAATGCCATTCTTCAAAAGTCCTACTGTACACTACTCGGGCTGATTCAAGATTTTGATTCAAGTACACTGCCCAAAATGAGAACGTGGAGTTT
>JALQUZ010000160.1 GCA_023263695.1 Ilumatobacteraceae bacterium | reverse complement strand
ATTTAGGTTTATAAATATTACTGCAAATGGCAAAGGAATCGATTAAAGGAATTGACCAGGTTATAAAAGAGCTTCGTAGTTATGGTAAGGATATTGAAAAATTAATCGATGCTGAAACGAACGATATTGCAAAACAAATTGAAGGCGATGCAAAAAAAATGGCTCCAAAGAACTTTGGTAAACTTGCACAATCGATTAGTAGTGAAAAGGTAAAAATGAGTAACTACAAAATATCAACACAAGAATTCTATGCCGGTTATATGGAATTTGGTACTGGAGCAAAAATTAATATTCCTGCAGAGTTCCAAGATATGGCGGCAAGTTTTAAAGGAAAAAAAGGAACATACAAAGAAGGTTTAGCAGCTATTAGACAATGGTGTAAAGCTAAAGGAATTGATGAAAAGTTTGCTTATGTTATTTTTGCTAAAATTCTTGGAGCTGGTATAAATCCGCAGCCTTTTCTTTATCCAGCTTGGATAAAAGGCAAAAAAGAATATTTGTCTAA
>JALQUZ010000015.1 GCA_023263695.1 Ilumatobacteraceae bacterium | reverse complement strand
CTTTGTCTGGGTTCTCGCTCTCCAAGTGGATGAGCTGTGCACAGATCAAGTTGGCAATGGTGTCGTCAATTGGCGTGCCAAGGAAAATGATGTTTTCCTTCAACAACCGGCTGTACAAGTCGGACGTGCGCTCACCACGGCTAGTCGTTTCGGTGACACTCGGAATGTAGTAATTCCGCATCACATTGTTTTCACGCATGGTGCATCTCCTCAGGGCGAACCTTCTGGAGACGATGATAGTTGCGGGGGCTCACGCCCTTGCGTCAATTAGGTGTGGCACTTGCCTATTACTCGCTAGAAATACGCGAGTTTCAGGGCTATTCGCCGTCTTCCTCGCCAAACAAGGTGTCAGCGCTAATTGCATTGCCATCAGCATCAACAAGGGTCGAATTGCGCAACAACCAGTCCACAGCCTTCGACTTGCGAATCTGTGCTTCAAGTTCTGCAATCGCATCGTTTTGCTCGTACAACCTGCGCACCTGAGCCAACTTGCGGCCAGCCTGCGTTGCAATGCGGGAAAGTTCTGCTTCTAGATCGTCTGCGTCAGATTCAAATCCTTCGGCAAGCGCAACTGCACGTAAAGCAAGATCGATTTTCACTGCTTTCACCGATTCACCACGAAGTGACTCAATGAATGTTTCGGTTGATTGACCGGTTGCCGACAACCACTGCTCAAGGGCAATGCCCTGGGCCTGGAACTGTTCCACTGTGCTGCGCACGCGTGACTGCAAGTCACTGTTAATCATTGCTTCTGGTGAGTCGACTTCCACCAACTCGGCGAGCGCTGTTGTGGTGCGGTCTACGAACACGCCACGAGCCTGGTTCAATTTCATGTCTTCCAAGCGCTTGCGCAAGGCAGACTTCCATGCATCAACCGTGTCAAATTCTGCAACATGGCTTGACACCCACTCATCGTTAAGTTCTTCAAGCACCATCTCTTGCACTTTCTTCACCACGACGGTCATTTCGGCATCTTGAGTAGTTCCGTTTGGTGCTTCGGTGTATTCCACCTTGTCGCCAACTTTTTTACCAATCAACTTGTCGTCAAAACTTGGTGACACCCAAGCCTTGCCAACTTCGTAAGCCCAATCTTCAACATTGAGTCCGGGAACCGGCGCACCATCACGAACACCACTGAGATCGAGCGAAACATGGTCGCCCTTTGCAATTGCGCGATTCACATCTTGCAACTTGCCGTGACGCGATTGCTCGCTGCGCACTGCATCGTCTACTTCGCTGTCCTTCACTTCTATGGATGGAAGCTCAACGCGCAAACCCTTGTAGCCGCTAACGGTGATCACTGGACGCACTTCACACGTTGCGTCGAATCCGACAACGCCTTCAACTTCGCCCTTCGTCACTTCAATTGAAGGTGTCGCGATGAGGTCGATCTTGTGTTCACGCACTGCTTGTGAGAGGTATTCAGGTACTGCATCTTGAATGGCCTGCGAGCGTGCAGCTCCCGAGCCAATTTGTGCCTCGAGCAATTGACGTGGTGCCTTGCCCTGGCGGAAGCCCGGAATGCGAACTTCTTGTGCGATTTTGCGGAATGCCTGGTCAATATTGCGGTCGAACTCGACCTCGTCAATTTCCACCGACACTTTGACTTTGTTGCCCTCGAGGGTCTCAATAATGGTTTTCACAGGGCGCAAAGTGTACCCTTTGCATTCGTGACAGCCTCGTGGAAGCCCCATGCACTCGCAACGCCCCATGAGGGCCAGATCAACCTGAAGATGGGCGACAAGGTCTCCCTCACCGCCGAAGTTGACGGACTTCCAATTGGAACCGAAGGCAAGGTCATCTTGGCTAATGGCTTCAACTGGCTTCGCTATCGCGTGCGTTTTTCAAACGGAACCGAAATTGGCGATCTTGACCATCGCCACTTGCAACCGATCGGTAAAACTGCTCGTCGCTTGGCTCGCGCTGCAAAACGCGCGTAAGTATTCTCTCGCCGTTATTTCACTTGTCATCGCTAGGATGATCTGAATAACGGAGTGTGGCGCAGCTTGGTAGCGCATCTGGTTTGGGACCAGAGGGTCGCAGGTTCGAATCCTGTCACTCCGACCAGTTCATGAATACATCAGGCTCGTCCTTAATTGACGCAATTCGCGAGGCGAAGTACATCTCGTTTGTTTCCACTCGCAAAAACGGAACACCAATCCCCACGCCGGTGTGGGTAGCGCCGCTTACTTATCTTGGGCACAACGTGTTTGGCTTCACTATCGATGCCAATGCCGGGAAAGCGAAACGTCTTGCACACACCAACACCGTCACCGTGCAGCCGTGCGACATTCGCGGCCGCATTGTTGAGGGCTCACCAATTTTGAGTGGAACTGCAGTTGTAGTTAGCGGCACAGAAGCCGAGAAAGTGCGCGACGCCATTGCCCACAAATACGGGTTCACCTACACCGTGTTTTCGATCTATTTGTGGTTCTCCGAACGTTTCGGGAAAAGCAAGGACCAGCCCGAAACTGCCGTTATCGTCACGCTGAACGCGTAACTGCTATTTCGTAATTGAGTACGAGTCGACGCGTGACGTCATTGCGCCAAGCACTTCAGCAATTGGTCGCACACCAATACCCACCGAGTTGGGCACGTCGATATGGCCATCCACTAACTCAAAAGGTGTAGTTACGTCTTGCGTGAAATAACGCTTTGAAGCCGAAGTATCCCCAGGAAGTGTGAACCCAGGTAGCGCAGCTAGGGCCAAGTTGGCAGCACGGCCAATTCCGGTTTCCAACATTCCTCCGCACCACACGGGCACTCCACGTGAAACGCATAGGTCGTGAATACGTTTTGATTCCAAGTACCCACCAACACGACCAGGCTTGATGTTGATGATGGAACACGCATTGATGTCGAGCGCGCCACGCGCCACGTCATACGAAGTAATGGACTCGTCTAAACAAATTGGCGTGCCAACGCGCTTACTTAATTCCACGTGACCGACAATGTCTTCTTCGGGCAAAGGTTGCTCAATGAGCAACAGGTTGAATTCATCAAGCTTGGCCAAGTGAGCCGCATCGTCAACGGTGTACGCCGCATTGGCGTCTACCTGCAACAACATGTCTGGGCCGAATGCTTCACGAACTGCACGCACACGATCAATATCGAGGCCCGGCTCAATTTTTAATTTGATGCGCACGTAACCATCTGCGCGGTATTCGGCAACCACTCGAAGCAGATCGTCAATTGTCGGCTGAATGCCAACCGAGACACCAGAAGCGACTTTGGTTTGTGTTGCGCCCAGGAATGTTGCGAGCGACATGTTGGCTTTGCGCAATTGGTAATCCAGTAGCGCTGCCTCAATTGCTGCCTTAGCCATGAAGTTGCCACGAATCACCGACGCCTTTTGCACAAATTCTTCTGCAGTCGTTGTTGGCGTAATCATCTTGAGTAAATAGCGCTTCATCGCTTCTTCACATCCGTCTACATATTCAGACGAATACAGCGGCGCCGCCATAGCAACACACTCTCCCCAACCTTCTTCGTCATCACCCACCACGTGTACATACAACAAATCACGATCAACTTCTGTTGCAAACGATGTGCGAAACGGCGAGACCAAGTTGATATGAGCGCGCACTATTTCAATTCTGCGGATCATGAATTAACCCCTGCTCAAGACATACGAATATTCTGCATTCAATCCTCGCACTGAATAGCCACTACTCATGGCTTCCTCAAATGAAGCCCGTTGCCGTGCGCGCCACATTTGCTCTTGTGGTTTATCGGTTTTTCGCAGTATCTCAATGTCACCCGGCGTTGCAATGACTACATCGCCAACCTGTTCATTCACAACTTCTAGTGGTTGTGGTTGACCTACTGCCAATACCTGCCATCGCACCAATACGCGATCGCTTTGCTCACCTGCATTTATTCCGTCGTCTAATTCGCCATAAAAATTTTGGTAATAGTTCGTAACTTTCGCACCGAGTTTCACCATGTTGAACCATGCGTTTCGCCGAACCAATGGGTCGAATGACCACGTAATGGTCGCAAATCCGTTTTCTCGCGCCCACTGCCATTGATGAAATTTCACTCGGGTTCCAATTCCCTGACCAGCATGAGAGTGAACAACGCCAGCTGCATGCGAATGCAAATTCAATTCGCTTGCACGATCGGTGAGGGACTTTCCAACAATGGCAAATGCCGCAGCCACTGGTCGATCACCGTCCCACACCACCGAGCCATACGCACCGTTGTGCAATGACGCCACGATGATCTCTGGGGAGACCATCGTTTTCACTGACCACACCTCGTCGAAGACCTGCGAAATCAGCGCTGCATCCGCGGGACTGTGCGCCAATTCAATTCGCAATTCATTCGACATTGGTCAAAACTCTACCCATCGGTAAAGATAGGGCTATGTCCGTAAAAGTCACCGTCGTTAATCACCCTGTTGCCGCCGAAGCGCTTACACACCTTCGGGATCAAAACTCATCAAATCAATTCTTTCGTGCTGAAATGCGTCGCCTTTCACTTGTCGTTATCGCTGAAGCTTTGCGCGACGTTCCAACGACAAAGGTTCGCGTAACCACTCCTCTTGCAGAAACCGATGGCATCAAAATTGCGCAGCGTCCTGTGTTGGTGCCAATTCTTCGCGCGGGCCTCGGCATGCTCCCAGCAGCAATGGAACTTCTTCCCGATGCAGACATTGCGGTAGTTGGTGTGCAACGTGACGAGGAGACTCATCAGCCAAGTGAGTACGTAGCAAAACTTCCATCACGACTTGATGGTCGCCACTGCATCGTGCTCGACCCAATGCTTGCAACCGGTGGTTCACTTGAATACGGATGCAAGCTTCTTGCAGCGCGCGGCGCTCCGCAGCCAATCACCATTGCATGTGTACTTGCTGCACCAGAAGGAATCGCATACCTCGAAAAGTCCGGCATGGACCTACACATTGTGACCGCTTCGATTGATGAGCGACTGAATGAAAACGCATTCATCGTTCCAGGCCTCGGAGATGCCGGCGACCGACAATTTGGTCCACCTCACTGATCTAACGCTTGGCGTCAGCCAATAAATGATGCAACGACATCGTTGTACAAGTCCAAATTAATAGTGCGAGTTTTTCCACTCGTCACTTTCATGGACTCACGTTCAATTTCACCACTGCGAAGCACCACCATTTGGCCAAACTCTCTATTTACGCATGCGTCAACTGCGGCAAGACCAAATCGCGTTGCAAGTACGCGGTCATAACTTGTTGGAGTTCCACCACGCTGTACATGCCCAAGTTGCACTAATCGCGACTCGTAGCCCGTGCGCGTTTCGAGTTCGCTGGCAATTACTCGCGAGACATCACCGTTGTATGCGTGTCCGTTTTTGTCGATTACGGGTGGCGGAATTTCTAAGGTGCCAGGTTTAGGTTTCGCGCCTTCGGCCACCACCACGATGGATGCGTATCGACCATTAACGTGACGACGTTTGACGATCTCAGTTAGCTCAATAATGTCGAAAGGCGCTTCGGGCACCACTATGGCGGTGGCACCACCGGCGATCCCAGCATGGAGCGCGATCCAGCCGGCGTCGCGACCCATGACCTCTACCACCATGATGCGGTCATGGCTTTCTGCGGTGGTGTGTAGGCGGTCTATGGCATCAGTTGCAATTTGCACCGCTGTCTGGAAGCCAAATGTGGCATCGGTGCCAACGACGTCATTATCAATCGTTTTGGGCACTCCAATGGTTGGCAAACCAAATTCTTCGTGTAGCCGTGAGGCGACCGTGAGTGAACCGTTTCCCCCAATCACCACTAGAGAATCAAGTCCTAAGTCGCGAAAAGCCTGTTGCACATTGGCAACGCCGTGATTTGAGTCGAAGGGACCACCCCGTCGAGTTCCCAAAATCGTTCCGCCCTTGGGGGCTATCCCCCGCACGTCGTTGGTTTTTAGCAACGAATAACGCTGCTCCATTACTCCATCCCAAGCGTCAAAAAAACCAATAATTTCAGCCCCAAATTGGGTTTCGGCCTTGCGCACAATGGAACGGATGACGGCGTTGAGACCAGGGCAATCACCGCCGCCAGTCAACACTCCTAGTCGCATGAAGTCACCCTATATGTATGTATGACTTTTGTCTTGACAGAAAATTTAAGCAATATTCGGACTTCTGTCCGCAAATTTACTATCGTTTCTCCTATGGCAAAAACAATTGTCCGCAAAGCAACTGAGGCAACGTTGAAGCGCGAAGTGAAAGACATGCGCAAAGTGCTCGCCGATCGTTTGTTCGAGTTGCGTACTAACGCAGAACTCAGCCAGGCCAAGCTTGCAGAAATTGCTGGCGTTGATCGTAAGACAATTAACCGAATTGAAAACGGCCACTTCTCTCCAGCGCTTGACACCATCGTGCGCTTAAGCGTTGCGCTTGGCATTACGCCCTCTGCGTTGCTCGCTAACTAGTTCCGCTCTTCTTTTAGATTTTGCGCACGATTTGCGCAAACTTTGAGCAGGTATCAGCGATATTGATCCAGTAGTCAAAGCTGTCGGACACTTTGTCTGCGCATATCGCACAATTCGACGAGCCTCCATCTATGCCAAAGTGCAAAGCTGCCCCTGCTATCACCTGTCGTACATCGTGCAGTTTTTGGCGGTCATAATTTTGAAGAATTTCCGTGAGATTGATAACGAATTGGCATAGCCCGACTGCAGGAGCGGCAATTCCTCGGTCGCGAAGGCTGTGCACCCTGACCTGGTCAAGCCCAGAGAATGCCACGATGAGTTGAGTATCCGAAATTTCGGAATCTGATGCCATCTTCGCAGATAGCTGAATATTTTGTACGCCTTCTGGAAGAAGCGTTCGTTGAAGATTCAAAAATTCTTTTGACGACGACAACACTCGAACACGTACTTCACATGATGCGAGTTTTGATTCAAAAGCAGCTGCAAGCAAACTCGCCGAAACCACCTCTACTAATGGGTCCGAGTCAACTACCAAAATGATGAACCTTTCGGATTCCACCACTTAACACATCCATCTTGAATTTCGTGACATCCGCATGAATGCGAGATTGCCATGACGGTGTACCACGAGTAAATTGTACGAGTAATGGGACAACTAGTATGGAAATCACTCCCGTAATTACCGATGGCCCCGCCCGACATTGCGCCTCAACGCACCTGCTCCGAGCTACCGCTGGCTCATTTACCGCACCTTTTTGACATCATTTTCCTGAGTTTCTTGTTAACCCATCACCAAACCCACTATTTACGCCATTTCCTAGCCAATGCACGCCTGAAGTTATCCACAGGACTGGCTTGCGAACCCCCCCAACGTTTGCCTAGTGTTTACCCAACTTCAGGGACGTATTCTCTGAAGCGTTAGTCCATCTACCTATGGGGGAAAAATGACCATTATTGACGAAACAACAAATGAAGTCGCGAAGACAGGTGTCTCGCGTCGTCATTTCATTCAGGGTGCAGCAGCAACTGCAGCCGGTGCCGCATTGCCAGTTGCTGGCATGGTTGGATCAGGTGCAGCAAGCGCAGCAGCACCAAAGGTTCTTCGCGTAGCAACCGGTAAGCAAGTGCACCCAGCAGCACCTTGGGAAACATCAGACGGAAGTTTGTTCATCATCTCCCAAGTTGGTGAGTGGATGGCGTTTCAAAAGGCTGACGGTTCACTTGAGCCACGCCTTGCAACCAGCTGGAAATCATCAAATGGTGCAAAGACCTGGACATTCAAGATTCGTAAGGGCGTGAAGTTCAACGACGGAACCCCTGTAACAGTCGACGACATCGTCTACACCTACAAGTCGGTATTCACTGCCAACCCATCGCGTTCAAAGGGCAACTTCACTGGTTTGCTCGATGCAAACGGCATCATTGCAGTAGACAGCGAAACAGTGGTCTTCAACTTGTTGACCGCTTCGGGCAACTTCCCGTACACCGTGTCATCGGTTTCGTACGGAATGTGCATTATCAAAAAAGGTGCAGACGGTGGTGCTGCATGGACAAAGACCATGCTTTCCGCTGGCCCTTGGAAGATGGAGAGCTACACCGAGTTTGAAAAGACTGTGTTCGTTCCAAACCCGTACTACTGGGACACCAACTTCAAGCCAAACTTCGACAAGCTTGAACTCATTCAGTACACCTCGGCCGCAACAGCATTGCCAGCACTCAAGACCGGCAAGATTGATGCAATCGCAGGAATGGAAGCAGCAGATGCATTGTCACTTGACAAGAGCAAGTTCAATGTCTTGACCACCAAGGCTGGCGCTGGTTTTGCACACGTACACATGCGTTGCAACTTCGGACCATTCAAGGACAAGCGTGTTCGTCAAGCAGCAGCACTCACCATTGACCGCGTTGGTTACGTGAAGGGAGTCATGAAGGGAATCGGCGGCGTTGTTGGTAACGACAGCGTGATGGATCCGTACCCAGCAGCAGACAAGTCAGTCGCTCAGCGTAAGCAAGACATTGCAGCAGCTAAGGAACTGATGAAGGCAGCGGGTGTTCCAAACGGATTCTCCGTTGACTTGTCAACTTGGCAGCGTGACGACATTGCTAAATACGCAAAGTTGATCAAGACTTCATTCGCCAAGATCGGTATCAAGGTGAACTTGGTAATTGACGGTTCAGACGGCGGTGGTGCGGTGTACTACACCTACAACCCATACCCATCGGCTAAGGGCAAGGTTTTCGAGTACGACAACCACTCATGGTTGGCATCAAACTTGGGAATCGTTGACTGGGCAGGTCGTGGTGTTCCAGACCAATACCTCCAGCGCGAATGGAAGTCCACTGCAGACTGGTCAGCAGCTCAGTTGTGGGACGACGTACTTGATGCAGCAATTGATGAATACATTGCAGCACCAAACCCTGCCAAGCAGAAGATTGCAAGCAAGAAGATCCAAGAGCGTTCGCTTGAAATGACACCATACATTTTGGCTTACACCTCGAACTTGATCTACTGCGCCCGCAAGGGAGTAAGCAACTTCTCGGTTAACGCAATGGGTCAAATCATTGCAACCCAGACCGTGGTGGCATAACTAAAAAACAAACCATTACTAAAAGCCCCCAGTGTGCTTCGGCATACTGGGGGCTTTTTGTTATCTGCGACACATTGAGTAGAGTTCTAATTTCATGAAATCGTTTCTTGCTAAACGCCTTGGTCTTTCCGTTCTTACGGTTGGCCTGGCTGCGGTCATCGTTTTTTTTATGACGCACATTCTTCCTGGAGATGTTGCACGTCAAAGTCTTGGGCGCCAAGCAACACCGGAAGACGTGGCTGCTTTCAACAAGTTGTACGGCTTAGACAAATCACTCATTACCCAATTGGTTAGTTGGATCAAGGATTTGCTCTCAGGCAATCTAGGCGTGTCCATGTCAACCTCGCGTCCAGTTTCCGAAACGCTCATCCCAGCATTGGGATATTCAGCACGGCTGGCAGGAGTTGCTTTTGTCCTCATCGTCCCTCTCAGCATTGCGGGAGGAATTCTTGCGGCGATGAACCGCGGTAAAAAAATAGACCGCGCCATCACCGTTGGCGGGCTTTCGGCAGCCGTAATTCCTGAGTTTGTTTGGGCGGTAATTTTGCTGCTCGTTTTCGGTGTAGTAATTCGCTTCTTCCCTATCTCCGCGATGCCCGATGACGGGAATGGTGGATTTTTGCAAAGCATCTGGCACCTCCTATTACCTTCAATCGCATTGTTGCTCGTGCTCTTTGGATACATCGCGCGAATCACCCGTGCAGGTGTAATCGAAGCGCTGGACTCCGACTACATGCGCACCGCAGTGCTGAAGGGTTATTCGCGTCGTAAGGCCGTTACCACGCATGTTCTTCGTAACGCCATGCTTCCAACCATCGCGGTGGTAGCCAGTCAAATCCCTTACCTCATCGGTGGACTTGTTGCCGTTGAAATGGTGTTTAACTATCGCGGATTCGGCACCGTACTCTTGGCAGCTGTAGGCGGCAGAGACTACGCAGTGCTTCAGTCGGGTGTGATTCTCACCAGTGTGGTCATTGTTTCTTTTCAACTCATTGCCGACATTTTGTTTGCTCTATTGAACCCACGAATTCGACAAAGGATTTCAGAATGAGTGAGAAATCAACCGAAATCTCTAATAAGTCCGACGCCGAAAGACTTCAGATTCGCAAAGAGCGTTTCGCGTTATTGCGTCGCAACAAGGCATTCACCATCGGAATCGCCGTGCTCGGTTTTTGGACTCTCTGCGCAATATTTGGAAAGTACGTCACTCCATTTAAAGCTGACGAACAAAACTTCGAATTTGTCAGCATTTCACCGAACCATACGTATTGGTTCGGAACTGACGCAAACGGACAAGACGTGTTCTCTCGCGTGATCGTCGGATCGCGGTTAATTTTGGTGATGTCGTTTGCGGCAACCATCCTGGGAACGCTGGCAGGAACATCGCTTGGGCTCATCACCGGCTACTTCAAGGGCTGGTTTGACACCATTGTGATGCGCCTACTTGAGGCCATCTCGGCAATTCCTGCCATCATCATTGCCCTACTTGCTATCGCGGCAATTGACGGCAAGTCTCCAACGCTCACGGTGTTCATCATTGCTTTTGTATTTACTCCGAATATTGCACGAACCGTTCGTGCAGCGGTACTTGCAGAGGCAGAATTTGAATATGTAGCTGCAGCCAAGTTGCGCACCGAACGAACACCGCACATTTTGTTCAAAGAAATTCTTCCCAACGTGATGCCGCCAATCATCGTTGAATTCACCGTTCGTCTGGGCTACGCAATTTTTGCGATTGCCACTCTTTCCTTCCTCGGTGCAGGAGTGGAATATGGTTCTCCAAACTGGGGAACACAAATTTCGGAAAATTGGGCGCAAATTTTTAACAACCAATGGTGGCCAACTGCATTCCCAGCAATTGCCATTGCATCGCTTGCGGTAAGCGTCAACCTTATTTCAGACGGACTACTCGAGGTATTTGAAATATGAGCACTCCAACACTCGAGCTTCGAAACCTCGAAGTTGCCTACACCGTCCGCGGTATTGATCGTGAAGTACTGCGCAATATTTCGCTGTCTATCGAACCGGGTGAGGCTTATGGGCTCGTAGGCGAATCGGGTTGCGGAAAATCCACTGCTGCTTATGCTGCAATGCGTTATCTCCCACGTAACGGAAAGATCACTGGCGGATCCATTCTGTTTGAGGGTCGAGACATGGTCACTATGAGCGACGGTGAAGTAAGTGCACTTCGCAACTCTGTGATTTCGATGGTGTACCAAAACCCGGTTGCCGCACTAAACCCGACCATCCGTGTTGGAGATCAAGTTGCTGAAGTATTTGAACTTGCGGGCAAGTCAAAGGCAGAAGCAAAACAGCTCACACTCGAAGCACTCATTCGGGTAAAAATCGCTGACCCAGAAAAAGTAATGCGACGCTACGCACACCAACTTTCTGGAGGTATGGCACAGCGTGTGGTCATTGCCATGGCTCTTGCCTCGAACCCTCGCCTACTCGTCATGGACGAGCCAACAACCGGTCTCGATGCAACTGTGGAAGCTGAAGTACTCGACCTCGTTCGCGAACTTCGTCGTGAAACAGGAACTGCAGTTCTCTTTATTTCGCATAACCTCGGCGTGATACGCCACATGTGTGACCGCGTTGGTGTGCTGTACGCAGGTGCACTTGTTGAACAAGGAACCACAGCTGACATTTTGTCGAACCCGCAGCACCCTTACACCGTTGGTCTGCTTCGTTGCATTCCACGTGGTGGATTGCATAAGAACACCGACCGACTGGAAACCATTCCAGGGTCCCCGCCTCCACTTGGCATGCATTTTGATGGTTGCGTTTTCGCGTCAAGGTGCACACTTGCCGACGATCGCTGTCGCACGGAAATGCCCGAGATGGTCGCTGTTGGGCAATCACACATCACCCGCTGCTTCCGCCATGAGCAGGCACCAACAATGGCTCGAAACATTGAAGGTGCTTCACAGGGTTTGTCTATTCGTTCAAATCAGAGCAAGCCAACTGGCGACTTGTTGCAAATTAACCACCTCTCAAAAATTTTCAATCAAGATGGAAACAAAGTTCAGGTAGTTAATGAAGTTGCACTGCACGTTGCTGCAGGTGAAACACTCGGACTCGTTGGCGAATCTGGCTCGGGCAAAACCACCATTGCAAAAATGGTCCTTGGTCTAACAGCCGCAGAATCTTCAAGCGTGATGGTGCTGAGCGGCAAGAAACTTGCCCGCACACTGAATAAACGCGATGTGGCAGACGTAGGAGCATTGCAAATCGTGTTCCAGAACCCAGACCAAGCCCTCAACCGTCGACATAGCGTGACCCGAATCGTTTCGCGCGCAGTCGAGCGTCTTGCTGGACTCAATCGAAATGATTCCGAAAATCGTGCACACGAACTTCTTTCCGGAATGCGCGTTGATGCCTCACTGCACAATGCACGACCAGCACAACTCTCTGGCGGCCTCAAGCAGCGCGTTGCAATTTCACGAGCCTTCGCTGGTTCGCCAAATCTTGTGGTGTGTGATGAACCAACTTCTGCTCTTGACGTTTCGGTACAAGCCACCATTTTGAACTTGCTCGTTGACCTGCAGAAACAAGACGACACGAGTTACCTGTTCATTTCGCACGACTTGGGAGTGGTGCGTTACATCAGCGACAGAATTGCCGTGTTGTACTTAGGCCGAGTGATGGAACTTGGTGCAGCAGAAACGGTGTTCAATGGTCCTCACCACCCATACACGGAAGCACTGGTATCGAGCGTTCCCGCAATTGACGGTTCGCAACGCGTTCGCATTCGACTTGAAGGTGACGTTCCAAGCCCAGCAAACCCACCAACGGGTTGCGTGTTAAACCCGCGCTGCCCACGTATGGCTGGTAGTGGCGTTGAAGGTTTATGCACCACCGTGGAGCCAGAACTGAAAGAAGTTGAGCCTGGTCATTTCATGCGCTGCCACATACCGCTCGATCAATTACGCGTCACGCAGCAGAAATAACTTCGCATTCCGATTGCACAACCGCTTGCAATAGTTAGCGCTGATATACCAAGGAAACTCGGGGTTGTGGCTTGACGCGGCTCTTTACCTAACCGTAGGCTTACCCCATTCAATGGCCACCACCCCGGTGGCTGAATAGGGGGAAATTCATGACATTGAACGTCAAGCGTTCACGTCGAGTACGCCAAATCGCAATCGGTTTGGGTCTCGCACTTGCTGTTTCCACTGTCGGCGTATCCGGCAGTAGTGCAGCAAAAGTACAAGCAGGATCAAAATCTGGTGGAGATATCACCGTAGGTGTATTTAACCAGTTGCTGACCACGTGTTTCTCTCCTAATGCTTCAAACTCAGCATTAGGAATCATGAAGACCGTGTACGAGGGCTTCTTCGAGAAAAAGCAAAACGGAGAAATTGTTCCTTACCTTGCTGAAGCTGTGGCACCAAGTGCAGACTTCAAAACTTGGACGATCAAGTTGCGTCCAGGAATCAAGTTTCACGACGGTACTGACCTCAACGCTGCAGCTGCCGTTGCCAACGTTCAAGCAACAGCAGGTGCTTACTACCTAGGCCTCGTTACCACTGGAAAAGGAAACCCAGCACACACTCTTGGATCAGGTGTTCCATTCTCGGCAAACTTCAAGTCTGCTTCGGTAATTGACGCTTTGACTTTCAAGATTGATCTGTGGAACGCTCAAGTTGACTGGCCGGCAACAATGTACGCATCGGGCCGCAACTTTGTGCGCGCACTTTCCGACCTTGCCAATCCAACACAATGTGCAACGAAGGGTGTCGGAACTGGACCGTTCAAGTTTGACTCAGTAAGTCCAACTGAAACCAAGGTGGTGAAGAACACCGCTTACTGGCGTAAGGACAGTGATGGCGAACAATTGCCATACTTAAATTCAATTACGTTTAAATATGTGAATCAACCGACGCAACGCGTGAACGGATTGAAGTCCGGAACACTTGATGCAGCACAATTCACCTCGGCTGGCGAAATTAAGCAAATTTTGAACGTGAAAGATAACAAGAATTTGCAATTAATTGAAAGTCGCTACGACTACTACGCAATGGGTATGTTCAATCATGCAATTGAGCCATTCAACAAGCTCAGCGCACGCTTGGCCGTTGCTTCTGCTTGGGACGTGGCTGCTTACTATAAGCAACGCAACTGCTTCAAGGGCAAGTGCTTGGGAGACATTCCAACCTCGGTAGTTGGACCGAGCAACATCGGATATAACAAGGCCGGATTCATCCCCTTCAACCTTGCAAAAGCCAAGGAGTATGTTGCTGCGTACAAGGCAGAGACTGGAAAAGATCTCACCTTCACCCTGCCAGCAGACCCAAGTGCTGAGTCTCAAGCTGGAGCGAAGACATTTGCTCAACTCATGAAGAAGGCTGGCATCACTGTCAATATTTCGACAGAAGACACGGCAACTATTACGGCAAATGCTTTCCCATCACCATCGTCAGGAAAGACAAACTCCTACCAGTTCTACCCAACCACATTGTTCGAAGGAACGGGAACTGAGTTCACGCTTCCATTCGTTCAATCAAACGGATTCAACGCTCCTGGAAACCTCTTCGTTGCAGGTCTTTCAGCAAAGAGTGCGGCACTTGGTGGATTGTTCAAGAACTTCGGTGCCTTGGTCAACCCAGCTCGTCTCAACGACCCAGCGCTTGACGCTCTGGTGTGGAAGGCTCAATTTGACACCACGTCAACCCGCACTGCGAACCTGAAAGCAGTATCGAAGTACTTGCAAGAAAATGCAGATGTACTTCCATTCCCAACGCTTGGATATTCAACAGGTTTGAGCAAGAAGCTCAAGGGATGGGACAAGTTCACTCTCGCTTCTGGTGGAGCAGGAGTTCCGATGACTAATGCTGGTATCAACTGGGTAGGCGTATACCTAGAAAAGTAGACAGTAAGCAAGTCGTAAATTGAGAAACCAGGTGTTGGCAATAGCCAACACCTGGTTTTTTTTTCGTTATATTCCAATTTTGTATTTCGCAACACGCAGATTAGTATTTCAAAATGGGGAAAAATTTGGGGTGGATAAATAATGTGCTTAAACGCATTATTCCGCTGCTACTCGTTATTTTTGGATCAACGTTAATTCTTTCGCTTCTGCTGCAACTTTTACCTGTTGGTTTAAAGGATTTGTACATTGCACCAGGAGACCCAGCAAGTATTCGTGAGCAACTCAAATCGCTTGGTCTTGACGGAAATGCCTTCACCTTTTACTTCCATTGGCTCAACGACTTCATCCACGGAAACTTTGGATACATCATTTTCCCTGGCGGTGGCCGAGAACCGGTATCAAACAGGCTCGCAACAGCACTTCCAATTTCGTTGCGTTTAGTTGTTTACGTACAGATATTTTCTTTACTCATATCTGTACCTCTTGGCATCTATACCGCTTACCGTGCGGGTCGTCGTTCAGATCGAGTGATCAGCTACAGCTTGTTTGCTGCTGCATCGGTCCCCAACTTCGTGTTTGGTTTATTGTTGGCCATTTTCGTCGGCGTGCAACTCGGCTGGTTGCCACCACTTGGCTATATTGATCCATCCGAGAATCTTGTCGGCCATATCAAGACCATGATTCTTCCGGTGTTGTCTCTTTCAATCCCTACCATTGCCACCTACTCTCGCCTGCTTCGAAGTGACGTCATCGCCACACTTCGCGAGGACTACGTGACGATGGCGGCCTCTAAAGGGCTAAGTAACCGCCGTATTTTGTTTACCCACGTATTGCGCCCGAGTTCTACCACGCTGTTTACCAGTGCGGCCTTAAACATGGGAGCCCTCATTGGCGGCACACTAGTTATTGAACAAATCTTTTCAATTCCTGGCCTTGGAACAGAGATTGGAATCGCAATTTTCTCCCGTCAATTCTTCGCCTTGCAGTCCTACATTGCGATAATCGCAGTGGGTTACGTCTTATTCAACGGCATCATTGATGTGGTTCTTGGCTTTGTCGATCCCCGTACCAGGGAGCGTCGTAATGCGTAAGTTGTGGTCAGAATTTAATTTGCCAACCAAAATCAGCGTTACATGGGTATCTATTATTCTATTTTTAGTAATAACAGGAAGTTTCCTGCCGCTCCCAAACCCAACTGAATACGACCCGAATGCATCAGGTGTTGGACTGTTCAGCCCAGGTCACATTTTGGGCACAGATATCAACGGATATGACCTACTTTCAAATGTTGTCAACGGTGCACGCATTTCTATCTTGATTGCCTTGATCTCAGTAGGCGTAGGTGGATTGATCGGCTCCGCAATCGGTATTGGTTCGGCTTATATTCGGGGAAAATTGGATATTACGGTCAATTTGCTGTTCAACATTTTATTATCAATTCCAAACCTTGTACTCGGTCTTGCACTGGTTGCAATTCTCGCAACCAGTGCCGACCCGTCTACTCCGATTGACCCCAATCGCCGCGTCTTCATCATCATCTTTTCGCTTACCGTGGTGATTATTCCAATTCTTGGACGCATCGCTCGCGGCGCAACTTTGTCATGGGTAAATCGTGAGTTCATCGTTGCTGCCAGATCAATGGGCATGAAGGATCGTCACATTATTTTTAAGCACATTGTTCCAAACGTACTGCCAGCAATTTACGCAGTGATCTTCTTGGCAATTGGTGTGGTCATCGTTGCAGAAGGTGCACTGTCGTTGCTGGGTGTTGGAATCATTGATGGTGTCAGCTGGGGTGCCATGATTGGACGAGTAGCCGGGGACTTCACCTACGCTCCTCAGTCAATGTACGTGCCCGTCGTTGTACTTGCTCTCACTGTTATTGCTTTTAACCAAATTGGAGATCACCTGCGGTCGCAACTCGATTCCCGTGAGGGAAAGATATGAGTTCAATTCTCAAACTTGAAAACCTGAGGGTTCGATTTTCAACACATCGGGGTCAGCTTGAGGCGGTGCGTGGCGTAGACCTTGATATTCAAGCTGGAACCAGTATCGGCATTGTTGGCGAGTCGGGTTCAGGTAAAACGGTCATGTCGCGTGCAGCTATGGGGCTGCTCACCGGAAGCAATGTAACTCGCGATGGTCGCATTTCTTTTGATGGAAAAGTGCTCTCGGACATGTCGAGAGAAGAAGTCCGCAATGAATTTGGAACTGGCATGGCCATGATTTTCCAAGACCCAATGACTGCACTCAACCCTGTTCGCAGAATTGGCTCACAACTACAAGAGAGCCTTCGCGTCCGACTGGGAATGAGCCGCAAAGAATCACGAGCCCGCAGCATCGAGTTGCTCACACTCGTTCGCATTCCAGAGCCAAAGCAAATGTTGCGCAAGTTCCCAAGCCAGCTATCGGGTGGTATGCGCCAGCGAATCATGATTGCAATTGCTATTTCGTGCAATCCAAAGTTACTCTTTGCAGACGAACCAACAACCGCGCTTGACGTAACCGTGCAGGCGCAAATTCTTGAGTTGCTCACTGACTTGCGCCAGCGCCTCAACATGACCATGGTGCTTGTCACCCACGACCTTGGTGTGGTGGCTGGCAACACCGACTATGTAGCAGTGATGTACGCTGGCGAAATTGTTGAGCAGGCACCAACTACCGAGTTATTTGCGAACATGAAAATGCCGTACACCGAGGCGTTGTTCAAGTCCATACCAAACATTCAAATGAAGGCCGGTTCGCGTTTACCCGTAATCGAAGGTCGTCTTCCCGACCCAACCGACAGGCCACTTGGGTGCGGTTTCGCAGCGCGTTGCAGTTACGCACAAGAAAAGTGTTTTGCTGAACATCCTGAGCTTGAAGAGGCTAAGGACGGTCACCTCTACCGTTGTTGGTTCCCGCTTGGCGACTCCATTCCAAGGAAAGTGAGCTGACCATGACCAATCATGCACACCTACGCAAAGACTCTGACGTCCTTCTTCGGGTTGAAGACCTTGTTGTTGAATTTAAGGTTCCTGGAAACAAAGTAGTAAACGCAGTTTCCAGCGTCAGCTTTGATGTCAAAGAGGGCGAGACGTTGGCAGTGGTTGGTGAATCCGGCTGCGGTAAAACAACACTGGGTAAAGCGCTTCTACAAATTCAGAAACCAAAATCAGGAACCGTTCGCTTTGAAGGCAACGAATTGACTTCGCTCTCCAAAAGCGACCTGCGATCTGCTCGAACATCGATACAAATGATCTTCCAGGATCCAATCTCTTCTCTCGACCCGCGAATGACCGTACGTCAAATTGTTGACGAGCCATTATGGATTTGGTCAAAAGGCGATGAGAACGAGCGAGTTGAAAAAGTCAAGACACTTCTCAACAATGTTGGGCTCGATCCTGAGTTGGTGCTTGATCGTATGTCATACGAATTCTCTGGCGGACAATGTCAGCGCATCAGCATTGCGCGCAGTTTGGCACTTGAACCAAAAATGTTGATTTGTGACGAGCCAGTAAGTGCTCTCGACGTGAGTATCCAAGCTCAAATCCTGAACCTATTGAATGACATGAAAGACCGTTACGGTCTGACGCTGATCTTCATTAGCCATGACCTCTCCGTAGTTAAAGCAATCAGTACCCGGATCATGGTGATGTACCTGGGTAAAGTATGCGAAATTGGCCCCACCGAATCCGTCTATTCCAAACCTGCGCATCACTACACTGCAGCGCTCATTTCATCGGTTCCTATTCCAGATCCCACGCATAGGGCTCAACGAACACCAATTGTGGGTGAACCACCCTCTCCAGTTGACCCACCGTCTGGTTGTCGCTTCCGCACACGTTGCCCAGCCGCAACCGAATTGTGTGCCACTGAAGAGCCAATGCTGCGCTTAGCGGCAGACGGCCATTACGTTGCCTGCCATCACCCGCGCGCGTAACCGCAGAATCTCGCTCCACCCCTTCGGTACCTTTGCCTGATGGACTTCATTCTTCCTCTCATCGTCGGCCTTGCCATTGGCGCAGGCGCGCTCTTTCTCGTAACCCGCCGCAGCACTGCGCCTTCAGTTCCCTCGTATGAGCCAACCCCACAGGTCGACATCGCTGGCCAAGTGAATCACGTGGTGCAATCTGCATTGTCCGATGCGCTAGCTGCCCTTACCGAGCAGTCACGCCGCGATCGTGAAGAGTCCATCAAACTTGCAGCTGACCGTGTTGCGCAAGCCTCAGGCGAACGTTTTGGTAAGAGTGCTCAACAAATTGATACCTCACTACGCAATGTGCAGGAAGATATCGGCCGCCGAATTGCCGAAATGGATGCCGAAATTGCAACGCTTCGCGAGCAGAACACCAAGAAGTTCGGCAACGTTGAGGAAGCCGTTGCAGCCCTGGCCAAAACAGCCGGTGACTTGAACAGCGTTCTGTCCAGCTCACAAGCGCGTGGCCAATGGGGCGAGCGCATGGCGGAAGACATGTTGCGTGCAGCAGGTTTCATTGAAGGCATTAACTACGAAAAGCAAGACACCATCACCGGCGGAGGTCGCCCCGACTACACCTTCCTCATGCCTCCCGACCGCGTGTTGTACATGGACGTGAAGTTCCCTCTCGATTCATACGCAAAATATGTTGGCGCCACGGAAACAACTTCACGCGAACAACTGAAGCGCGAATTCATCACTGCCGTTCGTGCTCGAGTAACCGAACTGCAAAAGCGCGACTATGCAGTGTCAACAACGCAACACTCCCTCGACTACGTACTGCTGTTTGTTCCAAACGAAAGCATCACCGGATTTGTGCACGAAGTAGACCCAGAGCTCATCGACTGGGCGCTTGAACGCAAAGTGGTGCTGTGCTCGCCACTTACCTTGTACGCATTCCTTGTTGTTGTTCGCCAAGCCACAGAAAGTTTCCACACCGAAGAAACCGCTGCACAAATCATGCAAATGATGGGCAAGTTTAAGAAGCAGTGGGAGTTATACACCAAGTCACTCGAGAAGGTGAAGAAAAACTTTGACACGCTGCAGGAAGAGCTTGACGACCTCACGGTTGGCAAACGCTTCAAAGGTTTAGGCCGCGAAATCAAAAAGATTGACGAGCTTCGTCAGCGTCAAAACATTGCCGAACTTCCCGCAGAAGATGACGGTGTAATTGACGTTGAAGACTACGAATAATTGCTAGAAGTGCAGCACTGAAGCAACTGGATAATCACCTAGTTTTTCTCGTCCACCAAGCGCGTCGAGTTCAATGAAGAAGACCAGCCCGGCAACTGTGGCGCCAAGGCCTTCAATAAGGCGAATAGTGGCTGACGCTGTACCTCCGGTAGCCAACACGTCATCCACAATGAGCACCGTGTCACCATGACCTACCGCATCTTCGTGAATCTCTAAGCGGTCGGTGCCATATTCAAGTTCGTAGTCCTGGCTCACCACGTTCCACGGCAACTTGCCTGGTTTACGTACCGGCACAAACCCTGCACCAAGTTCTTCGGCAACTGGAGCGGCCAAAATGAATCCTCGTGCCTCTACCCCAACCACCTTCGACGCCGTGCGACTAGGCGCTACATCAATAAGTGCAGCAATGGTCTGACGAAACCCGTCGGCATCACCCAATAAAGGCGTAATGTCGCGAAACATAATTCCCGGCGTCGGAACGTCGGGAATAGTGCGAATGAGCCGCAGCAGGTTGTCGTTAGACACGTGCAGATTGCTTCGAAAACTGCATTACACCATCGTCAATGGGCGAATGCTTAAACATCTTCTTGTCGCGACGATAGTTTTGCGGGTTAATCCAAGGCTCGTGGTCACCCTGGCGAGGCATACGGTGCATCATGCGCTGCATATAGCCAGAAGAGAACCCGTCAATCCATGGACGCTCTTTCATGTTGCGGTCTTGTTCACGCAAGCGCGGCGTGCACTGCTCCATACCTTTCTTGCGCATGTGGTTCAGCAACCTGCATACGTATTCAGCTGTGAGGTCGGAACGCAATGTCCACGACGCGTTGATGTATCCAAATGTGGATGCCAAATTTGGAATGTCGGAATAGGCGAAGCCTTTGTACGTCCAAGTTTTTGCAAAGTCCACTTGATTGCCATCGACGAAGAAATCCATTTCACCAAGCGTCACCAGTTCAAGCCCAGTTGCCGTGATGATGATGTCGGCATCGAGGTGCTCACCAGAAGCAAGTTGAATGCCAGTTTCTGTAAACGAAGAGATGTGGTCGGTGACTACCGAAGCTTTACCCTCGCGCATTGCTTTGAAAAAGTCTCCATTGGGTACCAAGCACAGGCGTTGGTCCCACGGATTGTAACTCGGCGTGAAGTGCTTTGCAATGTCGTAGTCGGCCCCAAGTTCCATCTTGATTCCGCCAAGTAACAATTGCTTCACCTTTTCGGGGTCGGTGCGCGTTTTGTTGTACACCAGTTGTTGACGCCACGTGTTCTTGAATCGCGTGAGGTTATACGCCATTTTTTCTGGCAATACTTTGCGCATGCGGTTAGCCATCACGTCGTGATCAGGGCGCGACACCATATATGTAGGTGAACGCTGCAACATGGTGACGTGCGCGGCCTTGTCTGCCATTGAAGGAACAATGGTGACTGCAGTTGCACCAGATCCAATGACTACTACTCGCTTGCCTGCATAGTCAAGATCGGTCGGCCAGTCCTGAGGGTGCACAACAGTTCCCTTAAACCGTTCGCGACCCGCGAACTCTGGCGTGTGGCCCTTCTTGTAGCTGTAGTAACCAGAACACATAAACAGGAACGAACACGTAATGGTGCTGTTTGCGCCAGTCGTCTTATTCATTGATGTAACGGTCCATTTTGCTTCGTCAGTCGACCACTCTGCTTTGGTGACTAACTGCCCGTAGCGAATGTGTTTGTCAATTCCGAACTGCGCCACCGTTTGTTTGAGATACTGCAAAATCGATGGGCCATCAGCAATGGACTTTGCTTCAGTCCACGGTTTAAAACTGAACCCGAGTGTGTGCATGTCGCTGTCGGAACGAATGCCCGGGTACTTAAACAAATCCCATGTACCGCCTAGGCCGTCACGACCTTCCAATATGACGTAGCTGCGATCTGGGCTCATGGTTTGCAGGTGGTAACCAGCACCAATTCCTGAAAGCCCCGCACCTACCACCACAACATCTACGTGTTCGGAAGTCATAGGTAAAACCCTAATCCTTTTGGTTATTGTCGTACGAGTGCAAGCGACCCAACGAAAGTTCCATTACGCCTGGGTAATTTTCGTGGTCGCCTTTATTACCTTGCTTGGTGCCGCAGGGTTTCGTAGCACTCCTGGAATTCTGATCGACCCACTACACGCCGAATTTGGGTGGAGTCGCGCAACCATTGCTACAGCAGTATCGATCAATGTCATCTTGTTCGGTTTCGTTGGACCATTCGCAGCAGCTTTACAACTTCGTTATGGCTTACGTCGCGTAACGATAAGCGCCCTCACCATCATTTCCGTAGGCGCCCTTCTCACCACTCAAATCACCCGACCATGGCACTTGTATTTGCTGTGGGGTGGAGTTGTTGGAATTGGCTCTGGCTGTATGGCAACTGTGTTTGCATCAACCGTTGCATCTCGCTGGTTCGTCAAGCGCCGAGGATTAGTTACTGGTGCGCTCACTGCAGCTTCTGCTAGTGGTCAGTTGGTGTTTCTCCCACTGCTGTCACGACTAGCCGACCGTTCAGGCTGGCGATATGTGGGCGTGACTATTGCGTTATGCGCACTTGCGGTCATCCCGATGGTGTTTTTCTTTTTACGCAACTCCCCTGCCGACATTGGACTCACCCCATACGGCGCACCAGACGATCACGAACCACCAGTTCCACTACAAAATCCCATTCGTTCTGCGTTCAACGCCTTTCATGACGCACGCAAAGTTGGAGCCTTCTGGTTGCTATGGGGTTCGTTCTTCGTGTGTGGCTTTTCTACAAATGGTCTCATTCAAACGCATTTCCTTTCCGCGGCACACGATCATTTGCTGACCGCTTCTGTTGCCGCCGGTTACCTTGCACTCATTGGTGGGTTCGATGTAGCAGGCACAGTGTTTTCCGGTTGGCTCACCGATCGCAGTGACCCAACAAAACTGTTGATGGTCTATTACCTATTTCGAGGACTCAGCTTGCTTGTGCTCGACCCAATGCTGAATGCCAAAGGTTGGGGCCTACTCGGCTTCATGATGTTCTATGGGCTTGATTGGGTGGCGACAGTGCCGCCAACCGTTGCGCTGTGCACGCAAAAATTTGGTAGCCAGCGCGGACCGTTGGTGTACGGATGGGTGTTTGCCGGCCATCAAATTGGCGCAGCAGTTGCAGCTTTTGGAGCAGGTTACCTACGTGACGCAACAGGCAGTTATAAATCTTCGTTTGTTATCGCTGGCATAGCTTGTCTCATTGCCGCTTACGGTGTGACTCGAATTGATTCCACACCGCGCATTCAGCCTGCCCTTACATAATTAGGCGTTATGCACCCAAATGGTGTCTGCGGTTGAGCGAATGTTTTCGCGCGACGCACATACCACCACTAGCTCATTGAATTGCACTAAGCCTGCGTCTAGCGCCGCATTAAAAGCATCGTCAACAGCTACTGCCATGTCGATATTGCGTTGACAAACCAATGGTGTAACTCCCCAATACAAACGCAAACGACGCGCGGTTTCATGCGACGGAGTCGCAGCAAGAATTTGCGCTCCTGGGCGACACGCAGAAAGTATTTCGCTTGAATAACCCGAATAGGTGAGCGCAATAATGCTTGCCGCTCCGGTTCGTTGTGCAAGCGCTGCGGTTGCAGCACCAACAGCAGATTCTGTTGGATGAGCATCGGCAAACGCCTTGTGCCCAACATGGCTTTCGTTTGCTTCGCAAATTCGAGCCATCGCTGAAACCGCATTTATTGGGTCGTAACCTGTTGCAGTTTCTGCAGACAACATCACTGCACCAAACCCTTGATGAACCGCTCCTGCAACGTCGGCCACTTCGGCACGGGTTGGACGATGGCTTGTGCGCATGGACTCCAACATTTCCGTCGCACAAATTGAAACCTTGCCTTCAATCATTGCTACTTCAGCAATGCGCTGTTGCATCGTTGGCACTTCTTCGAATGAAAGCTCGGCACCCAAGTCGCCACGTGCTGCCATTACACCGTCTGCGGCGCGTGTAATTGCTTCAAGATTCATGAGCGCTTGGCGGCGTTCAATTTTGGCGATGATGCGTGGCTCGTCACCAACAATGCCGCGTACTTCTTCGATGATTGCGGAATCACGCACAAACGACAAAGCAATCCACTCAGCTCCACCCTGCTTAGCTGCGGCAATGTCGCCGTAATCCTTTTCGTTCAGCGCCGACACCTTTACGTCGGTGTCTGGGAAGTTCACGCCGCGGTGTGGTGCACATTCGCCACCAACCAATACTCGCGCTGTAATGTCGCCGCCACGGATAGACGTAATCCATAATTCAATTTGCCCGTCAGCAACTAATACGCGCTCGCCCGACTGGATGCCAATTTCGTGCAAATCAAAACCAAACATGTCGGGAGTCAATTCAATTTCTGTGCCCTCTACAAATGTGTACGCAGAGTCTCCTGTGCGCAATTTGGGGCCCTGCACGTCCACAAGAATTCCAACATGTGGAGTTGCAGCACGAATGTGTTGAATGAGTTCGAGCACTTCATGAGACTCAAGGTACGAACAGTTAATTCGGAAAGTGTCTACGCCCGCTTCTACGAGGCCTTGCAACATATGCTCGGCGCGTGATGCCGGACCAACCGTGGCGATGATTTTTGTACTACGCATGCTCCTCCACCATAGGAGCAGTGAGCCAATAAACGAACCTCAATACGGTTAGCCAATGGCCAGAAACGCCTGTATCATAAGGTTTCCGCAATTTGCGGGTGTAGCTCAATGGCTAGAGTTCCAGCCTTCCAAGCTGGCTATGCGGGTTCGATTCCCGTCACCCGCTCCATTACGGTTGCCTCATGTCTTCGGTAACCACGATCAACACCCCATCAGGATCACTCCGCGGTAACACCCGCCCCGACGGCGGATGCGAGTTTCTCGGCATTCGTTTTGCACATGCAGACCGCCTTGCTCCTCCGCGTGACGTCACTTCATGGGATGGCGAACGAGACGCGACGAAGTTCGGCCCTATATGTCCACAGGTGCCAGGAATGCTGGAGTCGATGTTGGGCTTTGATGGCTCCAACATGTCAGAGGACTGCTTGAACCTCAACGTGTTCACACGCAATGCGCCAACTGGTTCGACGAAACTCCCTGTGCTCGTGTGGATTCACGGTGGCGCATACACCAACGGTGCTGGGTCGATTCCTTGGTATCACGGAAGTTCACTTGCATCGCGCGGCGCCGTAGTGGTCACTATCAACTACCGACTTGGATCATTCGGCTTCCTAGGCGAAGGCAATTACGGAACGCTTGACATGATTTCTGCACTTCGTTGGGTGCAACGCAATATTGCAGCGTTTGATGGCGATGCAAACAACGTAACCATCTTTGGCGAATCGGCTGGCGGTTCGGCAGTGGTGTCACTCATGAGCAGCCCAGAAGCCAAGGGGTTGTTTCACAAAGTATGGGCTATGAGTCCAAGCATCGGTCAATTGCGAACGTTGCCACGAGCGCAGGAATTGCAAACGCAATTTTTAGAACTTGCCAATGTTTCTTCAATTGATGCAGTCCGCGCAATGTCACTAGACGACATGTTGACTGCGCAAGCAAAACAAATGGCACTTCCAGCAGCGAATTTTGACTTCTACACCCCTACCGCTGGTGGCACAGCATTGCCATTTGACATCTTGAGCGCAGCAGCACACTCGCTACTCCCGCTTGTGCTCGGGTCAAATCATGATGAAGACAGATTGTGGTCTGCATTTGACCCATCGCAAGCCAATTTTGACCAACACGATTGGGAACGAGTGAGTGGTGAAGTATTCGGTGATCACGCGGCTGATGCTCGAGCTGCGTACGAAAAGCTTCGACCAACTGAAACCCCTAAGCAACTTATTTCATCGGTTCGAACCGACACATCATTTCGTCAGCGCGCGCAACGACTTGCCGAGCAACATGCAGGCCACGGAAATCCAACGTGGATGTATTGGTTCACGTGGGCAACTCCGGCATTTGACGGAGTACTTGGTAGCTGTCACGCACTTGATGTTCCATTTGCTTTCGATAACTTAAGCGCACCGGGAACCGACATGCTGACTGGGGACGGAAGTGAGCGTGCGGGAATCGCTGCTCGCTTCGCCGATGAGATCGCACATTTCGCCGCAACATCGCAACCAACCTGGCCAGCATTCGATACGACGCATCGCAATACTTTGGAAATCAACGCTGAATTTGTGGTACTGAGTGATCCAGAAAAAGAAATTCGCGAAATTTTTCAGACGCTCTGATTTCAATATATATATATATATATATTGAGGGACAGAACTTTTCCGATGTGTATATACAACAAACCGATCGGAGTTAGTACTCGTATGTAGCGGACTATTGTCCGTGGGCTGTCAGTCAGTAGAAAATCAGTGACGAATGACATAGAAATAGAAGTCGTGAATATTTCCCAAAACCTTGGACTCAATATTCGCGCTCGTCGAAAAGAACTTGCAATCAGCCAAGAAGAACTCGCTCGCCGATGCAACATTGATCGCTCGTACATGGGACAAATTGAACGAGGTAACGCGAACCCCTCTTTGGCCGTCATCGACGCAGTCGCCTTTTCTCTCGCCCTCACCGCCTCCGAGCTCCTCCGCGAATATCACGCCATCACCGCCAAACCCCCGCGCAAGAAGCTGAAGTAACCCCGAAAAGACACCCAAAGTAGAGCCCACTGTCGCTCTAGCCCTTATTTCGCCTACGCTTGTGAGCCTTGACTACCAACGCATCGCTCCCCGAACTTGAAGCCATCGTCCGCCAATTTGCTGGCGTTGAAGGCGGCATGTTGCCGGCACTACATGCCGTACAGCATCACGCCAGATATATCAGCAAAGACCTCATCCCAGTTTTCGCCGACGTATTTAATGTCACAGTTTCTGAAGTACATGGTGTCATCACCTTCTACAAAGACTTTCGCACAGAAGAACCAGCTGGCCCAATTGTGCAGGTGTGTCGCGCTGAAGCTTGTCAGTCGCGTGGAGGCCGAGATGTATGGGACCGCGCTCTCCTTGCAGGTGATAGCAAAAAGGTTGTTGTTGAGGAAGTGTTTTGCTTGGGACATTGCGCACTCGGACCTGCAGTTTCTGTTGATGGTCGACTCATTGGTGGCGTAAACGAAACGTCAATTGAAACCATTATTGGCGACGCAATCGCCAAACGAATTCCTGAACCATCAATCGACACCACAGGCGAAGGCGTCACGGTGTACGTTCCACGCGATGCGGCATCGCGTGCAGCTGGTGCCGATGATGTTGCTGCAGCATTTGCAAAACAAAAAGGTGTGCGCGTTGTGCGCAACGGCTCGTGGGGCATGTTGTGGCTCGAGCCAATGATTGAAGTGGCCACCAAGGAAGGCCGAGTTGCATACGGACCAGTTCTTGTAGATGATGTTCCAAGTTTGCTGAGTGCAGATGTGCTGAATGGTGGCGCACACCCACTTCGACTTGGTCTCACCACTGAGCTTCCGTGGATTAAGCGCCAGCAACGTGTCACATTCCAACGCGTTGGCGTTGTCGACCCGCGCTCTGCACAGGACTACGAAGCACATGG
This sequence comes from Ilumatobacteraceae bacterium, assembly GCA_023263695.1. Classification (GTDB taxonomy): domain Bacteria; phylum Actinomycetota; class Acidimicrobiia; order Acidimicrobiales; family Ilumatobacteraceae; genus UBA3006. The sequence goes on along the minus strand of JALQUZ010000015.1, from coordinate 1,665 downwards.
TGGCATCAAAGGTTTGAAGCGCGCACTTGGCATGTCGCCAAGCGAAGTGGTTACCGAAGTAACCGACAGTGGACTACGGGGTCGCGGCGGCGCAGCCTTCCCAACCGGAATTAAATGGCGCACCGTGCTTGAAGCACCTGGCTCAACCAAGTACATCGTGTGCAACGCAGACGAAGGTGACAGTGGAACGTTTGCCGACCGCATGCTCATGGAAGGCGACCCGTTCATGCTGCTTGAAGGCATGACCATTGCCGGTTGGGCTGTTGGTGCAAACACTGGCTATATATACGTACGCAGCGAATACCCAGAAGCAATCGAAGCCTTGAACAAAGCAGTTGACGCAGCAACCGAGCAAGGTTGGCTTGGCAGCAATGTATTGGGTTCTGGTTTTGCTTTCACTATTCATGTTCGTGTGGGTGCAGGTGCATACATATGCGGCGAAGAAACCGCTTTACTCGAAAGCCTTGAAGGCAAGCGCGGTGTTGTACGCGCGAAGCCACCATTACCAGCACTCGAAGGCCTCTTCGGAAAACCAACTGTGGTGAACAACGTGTTGTCACTGGGAACCATTCCGGCGATCCTCGCCGACGGTGCTGCATCGTATGCAGCATTAGGCATGGGTCGCAGTCGCGGAACGCAGGTGTTCCAACTTGCCGGCAACATTGCTCGAGGCGGAATTGTTGAAACCGCATTCGGCATCACACTTGGCGAATTGGTGAACGACCTTGGTGGAGCAACTGAAAGCGGCCGTCCAATTCGAGCGGTGCAAGTTGGTGGCCCACTTGGCGCCTACCTGCCTTCCGACAAGTTCAATTTGCCAATGGATTACGAATCGTTTGCGGCAGCTGAAGCAATGGTTGGCCACGGCGGAATCGTGGTGTTTGACGACACCGTCAACATGGCTGCACAAGCCCGTTTCGCCATGGAGTTCTGTGCTGCCGAAAGTTGCGGCAAGTGCACGCCATGCCGCATCGGATCCACCCGCGGCGTTGAACTTATTGACAAGATCACTGCAGGCATCAATCGCGATGCAAACATAGAAGTACTCGTCGACCTCTGCGAAGTAATGGCCGACGGTTCGTTGTGTGCAATGGGTGGCCTCACGCCACTCCCTGTGCGCAGCGCACTCAAGAATTTCACCGAAGACTTTCAGGGCTAACAAGGGAACACCAACATGACACTGATAGATCACGACCTCGGCACACCGGCACCAAAGCCGACTAGCCGTAACGGAGAACAAACAACAGTCGAGGTAACAATCGATGGCGTAAAGATTTCTGTTGCCGAAGGAACTTCCGTCATGCGCGCAGCAGCGCTTGCAGGCGTCGACGTTCCAAAGTTGTGCGCAACCGATTCACTCGATCCATTTGGTTCGTGCCGCTTGTGCCTAGTGGAAATTGATGGACGCAAAGGCACGCCTGCTTCGTGCACCACTCCCTGCTCACCTGGCATGACTGTCAGTACTCAAACGCCAAAGCTTGAGCGCCTGCGCCGTGGAGTAATGGAGCTGTACATCAGTGATCACCCGCTGGATTGCCTCACTTGCGCCGCAAACGGCGACTGCGAACTGCAAGACATGTCAGGCGCAGTTGGCCTTCGCGACGTTCGTTATGGATACGACGGCGAGAATCACCTCAGCCTTGGTAAAGACACATCAAACCCGTA
>JALQUZ010000159.1:248-506 GCA_023263695.1 Ilumatobacteraceae bacterium | reverse complement strand
TAAAATCCAGTGGGATTTATTCCCGTGGCGGTTCGAGTCCGCCCGAGGCTACCAAAAACCAATCCTTAATCATAGTTTTGAATTTAAAAGAGAGTGGTATCTTTAGGTATTTGGAATTATCGTAAATATGTAAGCTAATAAAATAGGCGGCGTCCTACTCTCCCAAGCCTTAAGACTAAGTACCATCGGCGCTGGAGGCCTTCACGACCGAGTTCGAAATGGGATCGGGTTTTTTCACTCCGCTATGACCGCCACAAA
>JALQUZ010000159.1:0-238 GCA_023263695.1 Ilumatobacteraceae bacterium | reverse complement strand
GCTGTGTATTAAAATTCAAGCATTGGATTATTAGTACTGGTTAGCTTCATGTGTTACCACACTTCCACACCCAGCCTATCAACGTGGTAGTCTTCCACGATCCTATAACGAAGCCTAGTTTTGAGGTTGGCTTCCCGCTTAGATGCTTTCAGCGGTTATCTCTTCCGTACATAGCTACCCTACGATGCAGCTGGCGCTACAATAGGTACACCAGAGGTACGTCCACCCCGGTCCTCTC
>JALQUZ010000158.1 GCA_023263695.1 Ilumatobacteraceae bacterium | reverse complement strand
GTGTTTGTTGAACCGGGTCGTTCAATCGTTGCGGCTGCTGCAGTAACGGTGTACGAGGTGGGAACGGTGAAGCCAATTCCTGGTATCCGTACTTATGTTGCTGTTGATGGCGGCATGAGCGATAACCCACGCCCCGTGATGTACGGCAGTGGCTACGAATTGTTTATGCCTGCAAATGCCAACGCCGATCGCACGGAGCCAATTCGATTAGTTGGAAAACATTGCGAAAGTGGCGACATTTTGATTAGTGAAACTTTCGCACCTGCTGGATTACGTGTAGGCGATTTGGTCGCAACTCCAGTAACTGGTGCTTATGGGCACTCGATGGGCTCGAACTACAACAAAATCACACGTCCACCAGTGGTGTTTGCTCGTAATGGTAAAGCTCGTTTAGTGGTTCGTCGCGAAACATATGACGACTTAGTTCGACTGGATGTGAGCGAATAGCCAATAGCGTGAAGGGCATGACGGAACACCGCGTGCGTCTTGGAGTTATTGGACACGGAA
>JALQUZ010000157.1 GCA_023263695.1 Ilumatobacteraceae bacterium | reverse complement strand
GTGAGTTTAGAAGAAAAACAAATCAGAGTTCTAGAGACAATGGACTCAAGAGTAAAAAATATTATTAATTTCATCTACTAGCACGCCTGGAGGGACTCGAACCCCCAACCCTCTGATCCGAAGTCAGATGCTCTATCCAATTGAGCCACAGGCGCAAGAATTTCTTTTTATCTATATTTAATACTTATATAATAGTTGCAACAATGAAAACTACTAAGGTGCTGCAAACAAATGTGTCTCAAACAAGCATTGATGAGGTTTCAAATATATTAAATAAGACTGCTGGAAATAGAATTGCTATTTGTAATGCAAATACATTAGTACGAAGTGCCAGGAACTCTGATATTGCAGATTTAATTAACAATTTTACGATTAGAACACCTGATGGTTTTCCTGTTGCGAAAGCTCTCTCAATATTGACTAAACAAAATTTTCCAAGAGTTGATGGATATAAAGTTTTTTTGCAAACTATAAAAGATGGTTTGGACAGAAATCGCAGTCATTATTTTT
>JALQUZ010000156.1 GCA_023263695.1 Ilumatobacteraceae bacterium | reverse complement strand
GTCGTGCACAGGACTGGGCAATTGTTGGTGTGGCTGCTTGGCGCAATGGAAAAGAGTCTGGCGTTGCATTGGTGAACATGGGTTCAACTCCAATTTTGGCAACCAGCGTGAGTGCTGCACTTGCAAGCGGTGCATCAATCGCTGATGCTGCCGAACTTGCAGCAGCCGAGGCAGAACCACAGAGTGACTTAAACGCTTCGAGCGAGTACCGCGCGCACCGGGCCAAGGTGCTGGTACGGCGAGCACTTGAAGCATCAACTAAATAACCCTCGCACTCGACAGATTTCAATCGGCCTATATGTGGCCATTTTTTTGTTGTCTGCGCAGCATTTTGGCGTACCCGTTGATCGCATAGCAGTAACACTGTGGATTCTTGGCGCATTTGTTTTTGCCAATGTAGGTAAACCACTTCGTGCACAGCGCAACATGTTGCGCGACTGGTCGGTTTTTGCAGGCATGTTGTTTGGTTACGAATACAGCCGTGGCTTGGCAGACCAACTGGGAGTTCCCGTTCA
>JALQUZ010000155.1 GCA_023263695.1 Ilumatobacteraceae bacterium | reverse complement strand
AACGATGGATACATCCTCTCTATTGAAGAAGTCTAACCTCTTCATTACAAAAGCAACCATATCCGATTTTTTACCATCGTGTGCTATAAGTGCTAACTTCATAAATCTAAATCTATATTGTGTTGATTGAGAATACCATAAAAGATGTCTTGGATTTCTTCATAAGCTTTGTATGTGTCCTCTGACAAATCATCGGGGGCATACTTAACCTTTTTTCTAAGTTCCTGAGACATATCCCATAGGGCAATACTCATATCCTTCGCCTTCAACATCCTTTGATGTTCTATACGGTCTTCGATGTCCTGTAAATCAAATTCTAAAACTGCTTTCATGATATTTTATTTAATGTCGGGAAGACAGGACTCGAACCTGCGACCCTCTGGTCCCAAACCAGATGCGCTACCACCTGCGCCACTTCCCGATAAGACAAATATAGTCCAAGATTTCTATAAAAACAAGGAGTGTTTTAATAGATTTAGCGATTCGGACGAGACTCGAACTCGCGACCCCAAGCGTGACAGGCT
>JALQUZ010000154.1 GCA_023263695.1 Ilumatobacteraceae bacterium | reverse complement strand
CGTCTTCTTAACGACGATGAGGTTTTGGGTACAATTAAAGATCCAGAATCTGTATTGCATTACATTTAACATAGGAGAACACTATGCAAGAAGAAGAAAAGAAAATAGAACCTATGGTTGATATAGACACTTCTGGTCCAGGAGCTGATGTTGAGTTACCTGAAGAAAAACCAGAGACAGATGTAGAAACTGTAGAGACTAAAGAAGACTCTAGCCCCGCGCCACAAGAAGCCGAGGAACCTAGAGAAGAGAAAGCAGAGGGCAGCGACGCGCAGCCAGAAGCTAAACAGGAAGAGAAGCCTGAACAAAAGAAAGAAGAATTAGAGACGTACAGTAGGGACGTGCAAAGAAGAATTGCGAAACTTACAAAAAAATGGAGAGAAGCAGAGAGACAAAGAGAAGAAGCTTTGGCTTTTGCTGAAAACCAAAAACAACAAAAAGAAAAACTTCAGAAAAAATATTCTAAAGTTGAACAAGCTGGTGTTAAAGACAGAGAACAGAGAATTACATCTGGTCTACAAGCAGCAGCG
>JALQUZ010000153.1 GCA_023263695.1 Ilumatobacteraceae bacterium | reverse complement strand
GAATCCGGCCTTTTTAAATCCTAATAGGGCACCCCCTGCTCCGACAAACGTTTCTACAATAGTTAATGGAGTAGTACTCATTATATTCGTGTGTTACTAATTAAAAGAGAATAATATTTATATTCAATTTTAAATAGTATTGAATCAATATAAAAAAATATACAAACGAATACAAACAAAATCTATAATAACATTTATAATTTAATAGTTTTTACTTGACGTTTGCTTTTGTATATGACACTTCCAATATCCGTGCCTTTTTTCAAATTACTACATTTAGTATAACAAATTTTTAAATTTTTTAAATTTCTATATTTTGTATTTTCTTTACACATTTCTGCGGCAACTTGTAACGTATCACTATCTGGATTTTCATCTTTAATAATCACATGACATGATGGAAACGAATTTAAATGTAACCAAATAAAATCGCTCTCAAAATCAATTAAATCCCAATTTTCTTGAGCATTTTGCCCAATTAAAATTACAGTATCATTAAATAATTCACTTCGCATGTTATAATAATAAATA
>JALQUZ010000152.1 GCA_023263695.1 Ilumatobacteraceae bacterium | reverse complement strand
AAACCGGTCAGACCATCATCGCGGGCATGGGCGAACTTCACCTTGAAATTCTTGTTGACCGCATGAAGCGCGAATTCAACGTTGAAGCTAACGTCGGTAAGCCACAGGTTGCCTACCGCGAAACCATCACCAAGACCGTCGATCGCATCGATTACACCCACAAGAAGCAGACCGGTGGTTCAGGACAGTTCGCGAAGGTACAAATCGCAATTGCTCCGAACAAGCCAGTCGAAGGTGTCGAAGCTCCAGAAGGCGGCTACGAATTCGTTAACAAGATCACTGGTGGTCGTATCCCTCGCGAATACATTCCTTCGGTTGATGCTGGTTGTCAAGAAGCTATGCAAAACGGTGTTCTTGCTGGCTACCCAATGGTTGACGTTCAGGTCACACTGCTTGACGGTGCTTACCACGACGTTGACTCTTCGGAATTGGCATTCAAGCTTGCCGGTATCCAGGCATTCAAGGACGGCGCACGTCAGGCCGGCCCTGTAATCCTCGAACCTCTTATGAGCGTCGAAGTAACAACCCCAGAAGACT
>JALQUZ010000151.1 GCA_023263695.1 Ilumatobacteraceae bacterium | reverse complement strand
GGTCAGGACGTTGAATCCTACCTGTTGCGCCTTTTGGGCATCGTCTAGTGGGGGACAAGCCCCCACGTTGCAGACCGAGTGCTTTAGCTTTCGACTTTTTTGGTGAACCCAAACTCGCCGGGCGCACGCACGGGGTCCACGCTGACGGCAATCGTGTCTTTGGGTAAGAACTTGCCTTCCAACAGCAACTTGGACAGCGGGTTTTCGATGCGCTGCTGAATCGCGCGCTTCAAAGGACGCGCACCAAACACGGGGTCGAAGCCCACCTTGGCCAATTCGGCCAAGGCCGCAGGCGACACGGCCAGCGTCAAGTCCATCTTGGTCAAGCGACTGGCCAAGATCTTGAGCTGAATGCCCGCGATGCTGGCAATGTGTTCGGCACTCAAACCATGGAACACCACCGTCTCGTCAATGCGGTTCAAGAACTCGGGACGGAAGTGCGACTTGAGCTCATCCCACACTGCGTCCTTGATGTCTTGCGCGTCTTGCCCCACCATGCTTTGGATGATGGGCGAGCCGATGTTGGACGTCATCACGATGACGGTGTTTTT
>JALQUZ010000150.1 GCA_023263695.1 Ilumatobacteraceae bacterium | reverse complement strand
CCCGATTTGTGCCTTGTGGCCTCAGGGGTAATTGACGCATGGTGCGATATGCATCGCGGTGGGCACGGACTTTGGGACTATGCAGCTTCGGCTCTTGTGTGTATGGAGGCTGGAGCAGTCATCGGAGACGTATTTGGGCGCGACCTGTTCACACAAGATCCGACGGAACGGCGCTCACCGATAGCGGCTGCGACTCAAGAACTGTTCGATGCGTTTCTTGCGCAACGACTTGAAGATGGTTGAGGCTTCGCAACGCGCAGCGATGTGAGAGTGGCGAGCGACGTGAGACCGGTCATCACGCCGGTATCGTGACGGAGTGCGGGCGCATAGCTCAGTTGGCTAGAGCGCTTCCCTTACAAGGAAGATGTCGGGGGTTCGAGTCCCTCTGCGCCCACTGAAAACTTCTGCGGTAGGAATGATTCACTTCGTACGACCGTAAGTTTGCATCCCGTTGAGGCCAAGCTTGCTTGAGATCGTTCTCCATCTGCGATTTCACGGAGAACCTTGGCAAGCACGACCTCTGACCATTATTTGAGTTGGGGCAGTTGCGCAGAATCGGATCAACTTGAG
>JALQUZ010000014.1 GCA_023263695.1 Ilumatobacteraceae bacterium | reverse complement strand
ATCGCGGCTGCTTTGCACCACGGTGCGACAACCAACCGAACACGTTGTGCATGTGCTTTCGGTTTGATCTAAGTCCCACGGACGAGCCTTGAAGCGATACGGCTTTGCGGTCAACGCACCAACTGGGCAAATCTGCACGGTGTTGCCCGAGAAGTAGCTGCTAAATGGTTCGTCTGGAAACGTCATTACCTGCGTGTTATTGCCGCGGCTGGTAAATGAAATCAACGCGTCGCTTCGTCGGCAAATCGGGTGCAGCGATCGCACAAGATGCAACGCTCGCGATCCAAAAATACGTTGTCACTAATTGGAATTGGCTTTTCGTAGTGCCGCTTTTCTTCTACGTAGCGACTTTCACCCGGGCCATGACTGAATGCTTGGTCTTGCAATGGGCACTCGCCGCCTTTGTCACACACTGGACAGTCAAGTGGATGGTTTGCAAGCAACAATTCGAGAACGCCTTCTTGCGCTTTCTTCACTTGCTCGGTTTCAGTACGAACTACTTGTCCTTCAGCAACTGGCGTCATGCATGACACCACCATCATTGGGCCACGAGGACCTTCAACTTCAACCAAGCACTGGCGACACATACCAGCTGGTGCCATACGTGGGTGATAACAAAAACGCGGAATGAATTCGTTTGACTTGTCTGCGGCAGCAATGATCAAGTCACCCTTGCGCGCTGAAACAGCCTTGCCGTTAATGGTGAGGCTGACCGCGTTCGGGTCAACAGGTGCTGTGTTCGTTGGATCGACTGTGGTCATGATGTTGCTCCAACGGCAGTAACAGGAATGGTGATTCGCTTCGTAACGCGAGCCTCAAATTCACTTCTAAACAAGGTGAGCGCTGAGTGAATTGGCGCGTATGCCGATGGCCCAACGAAGCAAATAGTGGTCATCTTGTACGGGAAAGGAACTGCCGAAAGTCCAAGCGCATCATTAGAAGCGTGCGGGAAATCTCCTGGGCAAATGCTGGTTCCCACTTCAATGAGTTGCTGTAAATCTGCATCAGTTCCGGTGCCGTTTACTACACGAGTAAGAATTCGCTCTAACCACGTTCCGCCTTCGCGACATGGCGTGCACTTTCCGCACGATTCGTGAGCATAAAAGTGTGTCAGCGTCAGTGCTGCAGCAGGAATGTCTGTGGTCTCGTCCATCACCATGATTGCGCCTGAACCAAGCATCGAACCGGCTGGCCCAACTTGGCTTGCTTCGAATGGAAGATCTAGTTGATCTGGCGTAAACCACGGTGCAGAACCGCCACCCGGAACAAATGCCTTCAATTTGTTTCCGTTGCGAATGCCGCCACAGAACTCTTCGCCGTACAACAAATCTCGAAATGTGGTGGTGCCGTTAATAATTTCGTACACACCTGGGCGTTTCACGTGTCCTGAAACAGCAACCATGCGCGTTCCCGGCGAAGTCTTTGTGCCAATAGCGGTGTACGCCTCGACGCCATTGCGAATAAGCCATGGCAAGTTAGCCAGCGTTTCTACGTTATTCACAATCGTTGGCTGACCGTACAAACCATTTGCTGCTGGGAAGAATGGCGGCTTCAAACGTGGCATTCCGCGATTGCCTTCAAGACTTTCAATCAACGCGGTTTCTTCACCAACGACATATGCGCCTGCTCCCCAATGCAACACAATGTCGACCGAGAATTTTGAGCCAAGAATGTTCTTGCCTACATAACCAGCTGCATACGCCTCGTTCAATGCTGTTGCAACACGCTCTTGCGCAAGTGCCATTTCTCCACGGATATACAAGAAGCACTGCGACAAACCTGCTGCATAACACGCAATGAGGCAACCTTCAATCAGCTGGTGCGGGTCGCGCTCCATGAGCAAGCGGTCTTTGTAGGTGCCTGGTTCGCTCTCGTCGCCGTTCACTACTAAATAACGTGGCCACACTTGCTGAGGAGTAAGACCCCATTTGGTTCCAGCAGGGAAACCTGCACCACCGCGGCCGAGCACGGTTGCACCCTTCACTTCTTCGTGAACATCTGCTGCTGGCTTCGACAATGCTTTGCGAATTGCTGCATAACCATCGGTTGCCAAGTAGCGCTCAATAGTGAATGAATCGGTGTATTCAAAACGTGAAGTGACCACTTTCGGGCGATCGCCGGCAACAAATCCTGGTGCGTGTGGGTAGGAACTCATAATGCAGGCTTCCCATCTAGCCATGCAGGGCCTTCAGTGACGTCTTCTGGAGCAACTGCGCCAACGCCTTTGTCGGCTGGAATGCGTTGGCGAACTTTTGCAAGTACGCCGTGTGCAGGAATTTCGTCAGCAAGTTTTCCTGCACGAAGGTCGTCAACCAAATTGTCGAAATCGGTTGGCGTAACACGGAATCGGTAGCGGTAGTTCACTTGCAACGTTGGCGCTTCGGTGCATGCTGCTTGGCATTCTGCGTGAGCAAGTGTGAACATGCCATCAGCAGTAGTTCCACCAGCCTTGATACCCAGTTTGTGCTCGGCATGATGCATCAGTTCAGCGGCACCCATGAGTGCGCACGACATGGTTCCGCACATATTGATGAGGTACTTGCCAACTGGTTCGAAACGGAACATCTCGTAAAAGGTTGCGGTTCCGTATACCTCTGCCGAAGTAACACCAACTAGTTCACCAAGATGCACCATCGCCTCGCGAGTGATGTATCCGTTTTGTTCTTGCGACAAATGCAACAACGGAACGAGCGCTGACTTTGGTCGTGGATAACGACCAATAATTTCTTTCGCAATAACAACGTTTGCGTCGGTCAATCGGCTCATCGGTCGACCTCGCCAAGCACTGGGTCTACAGAAGAAATTACGGCGACAGCATCGGCAACTAAACCACCGCGCATCATGTGTGGAAGTGCCTGCACGTTTACAAATGACGGCGCGCGAACATGCATGCGATATGGAGTTGGCGACCCATCGCTAGCGATGTAGCAACCAACTTCGCCCCGTGGGCTTTCAATTGCTACGTACACTTCACCTTCTGGAACTTTGAAGCCTTCAGTGAAGATCTTGAAGTGGTGAATAAGTGCTTCCATTGACTCGTCAATGCGAGCACGTGGTGGTGGCGTTACTTTCTTGTCTTGAATTCGGTAATCGCCACGCGGAACGCGATCCAAAATTTGGCGCACGATGCGCATTGATTCGCGAATTTCGTTCAGGCGAATTGCATAACGATCAAATGCATCGCCATAGCTACCAACAATCACATCAAATTCAAGTTCGTCGTAATGCATATATGGCATATCGCGACGCAAGTCCCACGCCAAGCCAGTACTGCGCAAAATTGGGCCAGTTGCACCCAGCGCAATTGCCTCAGCTTGCGTAATGACGCCAACACCTTGCAACCGTTCACGCCAAATTGGCTGGTTGGTCATGAGCACGTCGTACTCACCCAAACGATCTGGCAACATATCCAAAATCGACATCACATCGTCGCGCCAATCGGCTGGCAGGTCTGCTGCAACTCCGCCAGGACGAATGAAGTTGTGGTTCATGCGTAGTCCGGTGACCTTTTGGAAAAAGCGCAATACCACTTCACGTTCGCGCCATCCGTACAACATCATGGAAACGGCACCAATATCCATGCCGTTCGTTGCCATAAACAGCAAGTGGCTGCTCATGCGATTCAATTCAGACAACAACATACGAATCCACACAGCGCGTTCTGGAATATCGCCATCGATACCGAGCAATTTCTCAGTCGCCATGCTGAATACCAATTCGCTATTCAGCGGTGACAAGTAGTCCATGCGCGTAACGTTGGTTCCACCTTGCATGAACGTGAGCGACTCGCCCGTTTTTTCCATGCCAGTGTGCAGATACCCAATAATTGGCTTGCATCGCAGAACGGTTTCACCTTTTAGTTCGAGCATTAGTCGCAACACGCCGTGTGTACTTGGGTGTTGTGGACCCATGTTGATGATCATGGTCTGATCTTCGCCCGGGTCGGCTTCTACTTCGGCAAGTAGCGCGGCATCTGCTTCGCTCATGCGCAACACTGCGCCAACTTCACGCATCACTTCTTTTGCGGTCAGCTCAGAGCGTGAACGAAGTTCTTGATTTCCCTCATTCGTTCCTGCCGCTGCAGAAATAACGGTGTCGCTTTCGCGCGGAGTCACGATGCGGCTCCCTTGAATTGCACGGGAATGCGACCTTGTGCGTAATCCTTACGCAATGGGTGACCCTGCCAATCTTCTGGCATCAAAATTCGAGTGAGGTCTGGATGACCAACGAATGAAATGCCGAACATGTCAAACACTTCGCGCTCCATTGCCTCGGTGCCTGGGTACAAGTCAAACAAAGAATCAATGTTTGGGTCCGATTCGCTCACCTGAACACGTACGCGCAAACGTTCCCGCTTGCTGAGTGACAATAAGTTGACCACGATCTCGAATCGTTCTGCAGCAATGCCGTCGGGAAGCGAGCGTGATGCATGAGTCAAAAAGTCAACCGCAGTGAGGTCGACACACATTTCAAAACGATCATCAACGAGCTTTTTCATGGTCGACATATACGACTGTTTAGGAACAAACAGCACTGCTTGACCGCGAGAATCACCAAGCAAACAATCGTGCAAGGTCGCAGGTGTAGCGGATGCTTCGGTGCTCACTGCAACTACCTCGACCCAAGAATGACTGGAGTGGTGATTCCTGCAGGAACTTCCTGAATGTGTACGTTTGCACCGGCACCACTCGTTGCGCGGCGACGCATGATTTCGCCATCTTCAATAAGTTGGTGCAAGGTTTCAATTGCGTGAATTAGCGTCTCTGGTGTTGGTGGGCATCCAGGCGCGTACACGTCCACGGGAACAACTTGATCAACGCCTTGCACGATGGCGTAATTGTTAAACATTCCGCCACTGCTGGCACACACTCCCATGCTGATCACCCATTTAGGTTCCATCATTTGGTCGTACACCTGACGAAGTACAGGTGCCATTTTTTGGCTTACACGTCCAGCGACAATCATGATGTCGGCTTGACGAGGTGACGCACGGAACACTTCCATGCCGAATCGGGCAAGGTCGTAATGCGGAGCACCAGTTCCCATCATTTCAATTGCGCAACAGGCGAGGCCAAATGTCGCACCCCAGCTTGAGCGCGAACGCGACCACTTAATGAGGTCTTCTATGCGACCTGTCAAAAAGTTGTGATCGAGACCTTCTAAACCATCGTCTAGAACATTGCGCACAATTCCCATTAGGCAGCTGCCCCTTCGTTGCGACCTTCAAGGCCAACTCGACGAATGGTGCTGGTAAAAGTGCGCGAATCAGAAGTCATAGAGTTCGACAAGACATCATCAAGTCGTACTGACTTCTTGATTGGACCCCAATCAAGCGCTCCACGTGCAATTGCGTAAACGAATGCCGCAAAGAACACCGCACTGAATGTGATCATTTCGAAAAATGCATATGGCCCGAGCTCAGCATGGGATACCGCATATGGATAAACGAAAATGATTTCAATGTCAAACATGATGAACAACATGGCAATGATGTAAAAACTGACTGGGAAACGCTCAGGTGCTTCTCGGCTGGGCACGATGCCACATTCATAAGGTGCAGATTTTGCCGTGTTAGGCCGACGAGGTGCCAACAGTTTTGATGCGACAAGACTGATTGCACCAAACAACACGGCGAGGGTCGCCAACACCACTATTGGAAGGTACTGGCCCACGTGTTTTCCTTATGCCTTAACAGGCGATTTGTCACTGGCAAGATTTTCGCGCAAGGCAAGATCTCGACGGTGGAGCAACCAACACATGATTGCGAAAATAAGCCCTGATCCAAAGGTGATCATGATTGCCGGTTGGCGTTTTGCGCCTAGGTCGCGAATCATATAAACGTACCGATGTGGCTGAGTTGAATCAGCTACCGGACGAGCAGGAGCTCGACCTGGCTCGGTGCGCTGAGGAACAACTGGCACAACCTCTACCAATGCATAACGCGCTTTATGGAAAAACGCCACGAAGTCGAGCGAGTCATTGATTTTGGGGAAGCGTTCTCCACCACGATCAAACACAGCAATACTCAAATAGTCACCAACGGCAAATTCTTTTGCTTCAATCTGCAATATCGCATCGGAAGCCGCGACAGCTTGACCGCGTTGTGGGTCGGCTTCATCGAGCAAGTTCCAACCTTCCGCCTGCAACTGAGTTGACGCAGCCGCAGACGTTTCTGCTGGAGTAGCTGCATCGGCGATCGAACCATCAATTATTCCGGCAGGCCCAAGCAACGCCGCATCTCGAATAATGGTGACTGGTTCTGCCGGCTTCCAAGACGGCTCTGGTCCCTTCAGACCAATTCCGTAAGTCCACCACACGGCGGCCATAACGGTCATCCATCCAAAGAATGCAGAAAGAATGATCAGAAGTCCGAGTCGCGCTCCAACGTTGGTTCCAACAATGAGGTAACTACCGCCAATAAGTACAACGGCTGCAATGAGAACTACAACGATTCCTCTAATTTCAGGTTCCCACGAGATTGCAAGAAGAGTTGACAACATTTAGAGACCCCGCACGTAGTCGACGATTGCATTTATTTGTTCATCGGTGAGCATGGCGCCAAATGCTGGCATACGTCCGCTTCCCTGACCCTGTTCGCCATAGCGCTTGCCGTATTCGCTGCCGCCCTTAATGAAATTCACCATGTCGTTCTTTACAGGGAATTGGCGAACTGCCGAACCACCGGTGAGGTTTGGACCAAGTGCTCCACCTCCCGTGATTTGTGGATCTCCGTACGACCAACCCTTTGTATGGCAACGGGCACACGAATAGTTTCCGCCGCCCAAGTCAAGATTGAACAATGCTTCACCAAGCGTTGAATATGTTCCGGCTGCAACCAAACGTTGCGCTTCCGCAGTAATTTCGTCTTGTTTCGCCTTCGGCAAATGCCCACCATCACAAATACGCGGATCAGCCGTTGCAACAGTGCAATCTTCACGAGGTATTTGAATGCTCTTCAAATACGCCAGAACAGTTTGAATTTGCTGGTCATTCATTGGACCACCGCCAACAACTCCCCATGGTGACATCGGAGAGAACGGACGACCGTATTCAAGAATGAACTTGATTTCGCTTTCGCTAAATCGATAGTAAATGGTGTTAAGCGCAGGCGCTTTCCAACTCACTTCACGAACTTCACCGGTTTTTGAATCGGTAAGTGCATACACAGCTGCACCACCAGAACCCTTTGTTCCACCGTGGCAACCTGCGCAGTTGAATCCGCCGTTTGCTGTTACATCAAACAGTCGGCCACCCCACGACTCGAAGCGATGATCCCAGCCGTTCTTTGAGCCTTCTTGTCGGCCTGGCTCAAGAATCCAGTACAACGGCAATGCAAGCGTGATTACTGCAAGGAACAAAATACCAATGAGCTGCGTGCGCTCAATTTTCTTGCCTTCAAGAATTTCGTCGTCGTAATACGGCTTGCGGTTTGCAGCAAGCTTGATTTCTGATCCGATTTCAGCGCGACTCTTACGAATATTGGCAAGTCCATACAGCGCCCAACCCGACAGTGCCGTAACAAGGAAAAACCAAGCAACATTTGTCGTGATATCTGCAACCATTAGTGGTGACCTCCACCCACGCAGTGTGGGCCTTCAGCTTCTTGACCAGTGGTGTTCGTGCCAATTGGCGGTCCACCAAATACAGTTCCCGTGTCGACAACAACTACGCCATTGGTTACTGATACGCCGAAACGATCCATTCCGCGTGGTGCTGGACCACCCTTCTTTTCTCCAACTCGGTTGTATTGCGAACCGTGGCATGGGCACTCGAACCACTGTGAACTTACGCAGTTGGGAACTCGACAACCCAGGTGCGGACACTTTTGATACAGCGCAATAATTCCTGCCTCAAGCCCTGCATACACCGGAGCCTGATGGCCATACGCAACCTTGCCTTTTGACAGCGACTCTTTTGGATATTCAGTTATCCATGTGCGTGCTTGAGGAAAGTACAGAAAGCCTTTATTTGCGCGAATTTGTGCGGTGACATCAGTCAGGTTTCCAATGGTGATCTTTGAACCGAAACCACCCGACGAACTAGTCCAAAGAAATCCAATAACCGCCGCGCCAAAGCCACCGAGGCTTGCACTGAACAAAGTAATAATGGCGCGGTTGAAAAATTTACGACGGGTTACACCAAGAGCTTCAGCATCTGGGGCAACCCACGGTTCAATTTCTGCTTTAGGAGCAGCAACGATCGCGGCGTTTTGCTTCCGCACGACCGCCTCGAATTGACGTCCAGTGAGTTGTTCTGGGTCAACTGCTCCACGATCTTTCTTGCGGGTTTCGCGCGCAAGTGTTCCCGTTCCACGAACACCCGAAGCGCGCGACGAGGTCAGAACAATGCCGACTCCGGCAACCAGAAGAACCGCGATCGCGATGGTGATGATCTGAATTGTTGTCATATATATACGTGTCGCCTTAGAGCTCGAAAAAGATTCCGTCACGCCATGGGAACGTGAAGTTAAAACCAGGGCCACGGAAGAACGAGCCGATGATTACGAGTACGGCCCAGAACATCAGGAAGATCGTAAACATGCTGGTCATGAACTTGCGATCTTCAGGATGATTTGACACTGTTTTGTCAAGATACGGAGAAAACATCAACGCAACGAGACCGACGGTTGGAAGAGTCACACCAGCAATCATCGGGTGAAACATGGTGAGCAATTCCTGAAGACCAAGGAAGTACCAAGGCGCCTTTGACGGGTTCGGAGTTTGGTTGAAGTTTGCTGCTTGCAAGAGCGGTGCATTTACAACCCACGAGAAAACGAACAAGAACGCTGTGCATGCAAGTGCTGCTACGAATTCAACAGCAAGCAAGTGTGGCCACGTATGCACTTTGTCAACTGGCTCCGATTTAACGTCTTGAATTGATCCCGACTTAACGACGGTGAGCAATCGCTGCGTATGTCCACCAGGACCAGCAGCCATTGGAACATTTCCTTCTGCAGGCGCAGCAACTACTGCACCACTCGGCTTTTCTGCAACTGCAACTGCGCCGCCAGCTTTTGCTGCTTTGCTGCGCTCCAGTAGGTGTGCAGGAATTCGCGAATCGCCCGAAGCTTCTGCTTCCGCTGGCGCTCCAGCTTCGGCTGCAGCTTTTTCTCGAGCTGCTTGTGCGCGCTTCAAGAGGTGTTCTGGAATTTCAGTCATTACTGATCATCCTTTCAATAGTTGCATTCATCACAATGGACCCGAAATTCCGCCGTCTTTACGCACTCGCCAAAAGTGAATTGCCAAGAAGATCACGGTGACAAATGGGAAGAGCAACACGTGGAGAACGTACCAACGCAACAACGTTTCTGCGCCAATTTCGACACCACCGAGTAATACAAATCGAACTTGAGAACCAATCACCGGCGAGTAACCCATCATGTTGGTACCCACCGCCACCGCCCAGAGTGCAAGTTGGTCCCATGGCAAGAGGTAACCAGTAAACGAAAGCAACAACGTAAGCGTGAGCAAAATAACACCGACTACCCAGTTGAATTCGCGAGGCGCCTTATATGCACCGTGGTAAAACACGCGAGCCATGTGCAAGAACACGCTGAGCACCATGAGGTGAGCACCCCATCGATGCATGTTGCGCACCATCAGTCCAAAGGTCACCGACGTTTGCAACGACTGAATGTCCTGCCATGCGTTTGCGGCAGTTGGACGATAGAAGAACATCAAGAAAATGCCCGTAACGGTGAGCAAAATGAACAAGAAGAAGCTGAGTCCACCTAGGCACAGTGTGTAACTGACCTTTACTGCGTGTCGCTTTACCTTCACTGGGTGCAAGTGATACAGCACCGAGTTCATGATGACGTACGAACGGTTACGTGGTGAGTCGGTGTAACCCTTGCGGAAAATTGAACCAGGGCGGAAAATTGAGTTCCACGCCTGACTTCCCTGCAAAGTTTCACCCAACTTCGCTGCACGCTCTTTTAGCGTGAGGCGAGGCTTTTCTTCAATTGTGCTTGCCATATGTTTCTCCGTGTCCTGAAACTTCTACAACCGCATGCCGTATGCGTAGCCGTGATTTGCTGTTCGAGTATGTGAATCGCCAGTAGCAGCAGGTGCTCCAACTTTTCCAAGAATGATGACGCCTGTTGGGCAGCGATCTACGCAGAGCGCGCATCGAGTGCACACATCGTCGTCAATGATGAACAGCACATTGTCGCTTGGGTCTGACCCTGGCATTTCCGTGCCCTGTGCTTCAGCGATTGCATCAGGTGTCACCATGTGAATGCACTTCCATGGGCAAATGTCGACGCAGCCTTCGCACATGATGCATTCACTCTGATCAATATGAATGAATTGCTTTGGCTTCACAGCCTTTGCGAGATAATCGGCATCCACTTCAACGAGTTGATACTCGTCTGACCACAGGGGCATTGGCGGATTGGCGTCGGTCTTTGTCATGGAAATTAGCCCTTACGCACCAATGGACGACCGTAGGTCGATGTTGCAATTTCTTTCGGCTTCACTTCGCCGCGCTTCTGCCACCAATTGAACATCTTGACCAAAATCGTCATGAGCACAACATGGATCACCACCACCATGGTGTCGCGAATAGCTTCGTAACTCATGGTGAATGGAAAATGGCCGCCATATGCCTTTGGCTTCAATAGGTCAAACGGCCCAAAAATCAATTTGTCTTTGCGCCATCCAAGGTTTTTGTCGGCATGGTCAATGAACTGGTGAGGAACCACTCCAAATGCAATGAACATTGCAGTGAACACATAGACAGCACCAAACATGGTCTCGCCCCATGTTGCTTTGCGGTCAACAGGTCGGCGCTTACCTACCCAATACACGCCAAACGTCATCGCAAGTGTGAGGGCGAGCGAGAACAAGAACGCTTGGTTCACTCCCGGCCATCGAAGAATGTCTATTGCCAGCATGGTTTGCAGGGATGCCTTTCCTCGTCAAATCTCTGACCGAGACTAGTCGGGCAATCCTCAAATAGGTGAAAACAACGAGGTTGTGCAATCGTGCATCCATGTGACCTTGAGCACCAAAATTCGGGCGATTGGTCGATGAGAAATTTCCCAATTTGGGGAGTTCGTCCCTAGTGTTTATCGGGTCCCCACTCCGTGATTTAGAGTGGGATAGATCATTGTCGAGGGCACCACCCTCGTTGGAACACGAGATATACGAGGAACACCGTGACAGAAATACCCGAACACCTACTCAAGCGTTCGAAGGAACGACGGGAAGCTGCTTCGGGCGGTGCCAGTTCAGACTCTGGTGCATCTGTGCCTGCCACAACGTCATCGGCACCTGCAGTTGAAAAATCTGCTGCACCTGTTGCCGCTTCGGCTCCTGCGCCAAAGCCCGACCCAAGTTACGTGGTCGCAGCAAAGTCGCGAAAGAAAATTCCATTCTGGGCAATGGCCACACTCAGCTTGCTCCCGTTATGGGCATTTATGTACATGCTCGCATTGAAGCCACAGGAAAAAGCTGTTGAGGGTCCACTCGCCATTGGAGCATCGGTGTATGGGTCATGTGCAGGTTGCCACGGGGCTGAAGGCCAAGGTGGCGCAGGTCGAGTTTTTGCTGGTGGCGAAGTATTGAAAACCTTCCCAAAAATTGAAGACATGTTGAACTTCGTCTACACCGGAAGCCAAGCTTATGCTTCGCAAAATATCAAGTACTACGGAGATATCAATCGTGAAGGTGGAGCACATGCTCCGCTTTCCTACAACGGAAACCCAATGCCTATGCAAGGCGAAAAGGCGGGCGGCGGACTTACTGAAGCACAAATTCTTGGCGTTGTTTGTCATGAGCGATACACCATTTCTGGTGCAGACCCAACAAGTGAGCAATGGAAGAGTGAATACGAAACTTGGTGCTCACCTGAATCTGAAATCTTCCTTGCACTTGAAAATGGAACAACTTCGTTTGACACCATTGACAAAGATTTTGCAATGTTGAAAACACCACCGCATGCGGTTGGCACCACACCTCGCGAATCAGCGAAGTAATTACAGGCTCGTTACGGGCCAGTACACACCACTTCTGTAATTCGGTCTTGATACAAATTCAGTAGCGAGACTGCATTCCCTTCGGGGAATTTATTAATGAAGTCACGAAGCGAAGTCGTTTCTGTGTCGCAATTGCGCACGGTAGGCGTTGCAAGTGGAACTACCCATCCGTTACTCAGCACTCCTAAGTCACCACCTTGCAGCATGTCGACAAGTGCTGGGAGCGTCAGAATTTCTTTTCCATTACTTGAATCGGAAGGAACAAGCGCAAACCACAACACTCCCGAACCCAACGTATCGGCAACTAACACGCACGAATATGGAATTGTTGGCAACTCACACGTCACCTCACCTGGTGTGCCATCGACAATGTGTAAAGTTCGCCCATCATCTAAAGAAAGCGTTGCGTCTCCAACTGATTTACCACTAGACACCTGCCAGCCGTCTCCAAACTCTGTGGTGGTGACTGCTGCAACAACATCAATTACTCGACTGCCAGAACTACTCGCCGACGAGCCACCATTTACAACCAGCAACATTGCAAACACCAATGCTGACGCCCCAAGCAACATGCCGAGCGCTGCCCACAACCTTGCGGTGAAAAAATAACGCATGCAGTAAATCTATTGTGTACGAACAGCTGCATGTGCAGCACGTTGCGTACGTTCAGCAAGCTGTTGCATAACTGAATCGGTGTGACCAAGCCCGACGAACAATGCTTCGTACGCTCCAGGTGCCAACGCAACGCCTTCAGCCAGCATTGCATGGAACAATCGCGCATACATCTTTTCGTCAGTCTGCTTTGCTTCGTCGAAATTTGTTGGAGTGTTCTGTCCAAAATGTGCACCGACGAGTGTTCCCACTACGGGGAATTGTGCAACAATGCCTACACTTATACATGCATCGCGCAACAGTGTGGACAATGCACGAGCTCGCGCACCAAGTTCCATATATACGTCTGGAGTGAGTTCATTTAATGCTGCAAGGCCAGCGGCCGTTGCCAGCGGATTGCCGGCAAGTGTTCCAGCGTGAAATACTTTTCCAATTGGTGTGAGATTTTCCATCACAGCGCGTGATCCACCAATTGCTCCAATGGGTAGTCCGCCGCCAATCACTTTGCCGAAACACGTGATATCTGGCTTCACGTCGTACTTAGCTTGCGCACCGCCTTGACCGATTCGGAAGCCTGTAATCACTTCGTCAAATATCAACAATGCTCCAGCCTTATCGCATGCCGCACGTAGACCTTCCAAGAAACCAGGTGCTGGGGCTACGACGCCCATGTTTGCAGCTACTGGCTCAACAATGACTGCAGCAACGTCGTTGCCAATTTCTGGAACAACGTTGTATGGAACAACCAGTGTGTTCGCAACTGCTTCCTCTGGAACACCTGCAGTTCCTGGAATTCCCAGCGTTGCAATTCCGCTTCCGCCTGCTGCCAGTAATGCATCGGTTGCGCCATGAAAGTTTCCGTTAAACGTGATGATTCGCTTACGACCTGTAGCTCCGCGAGCAAGACGTACTGCAGTACTCGTCGCTTCGGTACCGCTATTCATAAGTCGAACACGTTCGCAACTTGGAACTCGTTCGCGAATTGCTTCGGCTAATTTCATTTCGCGCGGAGTCGGTGCGCCAAAAGAAGTTCCGTCACCAGCCGCTTCGCGCAATGCAGCTGTAATTACTGGATGCGCGTGGCCCAAAATAACTGCACCATAACTTTGCACAAGGTCGATGTAGCGATTCCCCTCGACATCAACAATGTGGGCACCTTCGCCGCGAGCAACGATGTAGGGCTCGCCGCCAACAGATTTAAATGCACGAATAGACGAGTTCACTCCACCAGGAATGACATTGGCAGAACGCTCGTAAAACGTGTGATTTGATGCAATGGCTTTGCCGGTGCACACAGTTGCTGTGCAACCTGCAGACACACAGAGCGATGGATCACAAAACGGGATAGTCATTACGACTCCTATTGTTGGGTTTCGGCGAACCAGCGCGCGAAATACGTCAAAATAATGTCTGCGCCAGCACGCTTTACTGCAGTCAATTGCTCCACTGCAACAGTGTCGTGATCGATCCAGCCATTTGCTGCTGCTGCCTTAATCATGGCGTATTCACCACTTACGTGATACGCGGCAACCGGAACATCAACACGCTGACTCACTGCTGCAATGACATCGAGATAACTCATCGCAGGTTTTACCATCACAATGTCAGCACCTTGTTCAATGTCTGCAGAAACTTCACGAAGTGCTTCGCGGGCGTTGCGCCAATCTTGTTGATATCCCTTGCGATTACCGCCACCAGCTATTTGCACATCTACTGCATCACGGAATGGACCATATAAACCGGATGCATATTTTGCGGAATAAGCCATGATCGCAGTGTCATGGAAACCAGCACCATCGAGTGATGCGCGAATGGCACCAACTTGTCCGTCCATCATTCCGCTTGGTGCAACTACCTGAGCGCCAGCTTGAGCTTGGGCAAGTGCTGCCTTGCAATAAATTTCGAGCGTTGCATCGTTGTCAACATCTCCTGATGCATTGAGAACCCCGCAGTGTCCGTGCGAGGTGTACTCGTCAACACATAAGTCGGCCATCAAGACGATTCGATTGCCCAACTCTTCACGCAGTTCACGCAAGGCAACCTGAACAATTCCGTTGGGATCAAATGCTCCTGAACCAACTTCATCTTTAACAGCTGGAACACCAAACAAAATGACTGCTGGCACACCCAAATCGGCAAGTGCGCGAACTTCTTCTTTCAACGACTCCCGCGTGTGTTGCATAACGCCAGACAGTGAAGAAATCGGTTGTGGTGAAGCAATGCCTTCACGCACAAATAACGGTGCAACTAAATCGGAGACCCCAAGACGAACTTCAGCAACAAGCTCTCGCAGTGCTGGACTTTGACGAAGACGACGGGGTCGAGATTGCGGAAACGCCATGCCTGTAAGGCTACGGGGTCGGTTACGCGAATACGCCAGCGAGCACTGCAACAACCCCTGCCGTTGAGGCATCTTGCGCAACTGCACTAATGGTCATTGCGCAGTCAGCAGCAATTCGCTGTGTTGGTTCACCGATAGCAATAACTTTTCCGTTTACTGCTGGTGCGGCCTGTTTACACCACGACCGCACTGCGGAACCAGATGCAAATAACACTGCATCAGCCTTTTGAATTTCACCAACTTGTAATTCAGTGAGCGTGCAATGCACTGTCTTATACGCGGCAACCCCATCAGCACGCATATTGCGATCCTGAAGTATGCGCAATACATCACCACTGGTTTCTTGAGCTTGAACTACCAGTATTTTCCCAGAGGTCACGGGAAACTCTTCAGCTAGCGAAGCTCCATTGGTTGAACTCGGAACAAACTGCACATCATGCGCAAACGCGCGCGCTGTTGCATTTCCTACAGCTGCAAGCTTTGGGCTATTCGCACCGTGTGACAAGTACGGGGCGACTCGAGACGCTCCATTTGCCGATGTGCATACAACCCATTCATAGTCACTCAAATTGCGCATTGCTTGTTCGAAAGCAAAACCTTCATCGTCTGGTTGTGCAATGTCAATCAGTGGAATGACCACACATTGCGCACCGCGTTCTTCAATTGCACGCTGCCATTCTTTTGACTGCGCTCGTGGACGCGTAATGACAACGCGCTTTCCCGAAAACGTATTTTCGGTCATGCCAATGCTGATTGCGACTTCCGCGCAAGTTCACGAGCAAATTCATGTGCATCAACCGTTGGCACGGTTTCAACAAACTTCACATGGCGATCTGCATTCGTTGAGCCAGTTGCCATGAATGTCGAAAGCATTCGCTCGGCATCGACGTATGCACCTACCGGCATGGAACAACCTGCGCCGAGTTCTGCAAGGAATGCCCGCTCAATCTCCACGGCATAACGCGTTTGTACATGATCGATGCCGGAGATTGCATTAAGAACTTCAGTGTCGCCTTCACGGCATTCAACAGCGACACAACCCTGTCCAACCATTGGAACAAAATCTGTAGTTGGAAGTATCTGTGTAATGGTCTCGGTCAGCCCAAGCACTTGTAATGCAGCAACTGCCATCACAATTGATCCATTCGCTGGGATTTTCTCGAGTCGTGTGTGAATATTGCCGCGCAATTCCACAAATTGTAAATCTGGACGAATAGCAAGTAATTGTGCTCTACGTCTTACCGAACCAGTTGCAACCGTTGCTCCAATTTCAAGTTCATTTAGTGACTTACCAACCAAAGCATCGCGTGCATCGCGACGTTCACACCATGCACCGATCACCAAACCTTCCGCGTGTTGCGAAGGAAGATCTTTTGCCGAATGAACCGCAATATCGGCGTCTCCACGAAGTACCGCTTGCTGTACTTCTTTTACAAAAATACCTTGCCCACCAATTTGGTGAAGCGGCTGTTCTTTGTTTCGATCTCCAAGAGTTTCAACGAACACCAATTCAACTGGCAATGCTGTAGCAGCAGTGATGGATTGCGCAACGACTTCCGCCTGTGTTCGCGCCTGTGCGCTAGAACGCGTGGCGAGTCTGATCATTCGATGTCAAATAAATCGCGAAGTGCGGCGGCAATTCGTTCGCCCTGCGGTGTGCCAGCGCTGTGCTTCAATTGCAACGAAGGGCTATGAAGCAATTTGGCAACTACTGCTTTGCTTAAAGCATCCACAACATCTCGCTGTTCCACTGAAAGGCCAGAAAGTCGCGCCGCATAGCGCTCAATTTCAGCACTTCGAATTGACTCTGCGCGTTCGTGCAATTCAGCAATAAGTGGTGCGGCCTGACGTGCCTTCACATCTTGTCCGAAACGCTCTACTTCTTCTTCCACAATTCGTCGGACCTCTTCGGCTTCCTGCTGGCGTGCGTCTATTCCAGTTTGCGCCCAGTCTCGAAGGTCATGCAAGTCGCGCAGGGTAACGCCTGGCAATTCGCCCACCCCGTGCTCAACGTCACGCGGAACGGCAATATCAACTATCAATAGCGGAGATCCATTTGAGTGTTCTCGAGCAATGCGTACATCGTCAACCGAAATGATTGCTTCACCTGCACCAGTGCATGTCAGCACCACATCCGCATTGCCAATTGCGCTATGCAAGTCGTCAATGTGGCTGACAACTGCACCAACAGATTCTGCGAGTTGATGCGCACGTTCGCTGCTTCGATTCATCACCGTGACACTCTGTGATCCTGCACTACTCAGAGCGCGTGCAATTCCTGCTCCCATGTCACCAGCTCCGATTACTAATACGCGGCGTCCAGACATAGTTCCCAAAATGTCAGTTGCCATTTCTACTGCAGCATGAGAAACCGACGCTGTGGAACGGCTAATTGATGTTTCTGTTCGCGCGCGCTTACCAACTTCTAAAGCATGGCGAAACAGCATGTTCAAAGAAGTTCGCGCGGTGGTTTCAGTACGCGCTTTATCCCATGCGTTTCGCACTTGGCCAAGTATTTCTGTTTCACCGAGCACTGCCGAATCTAGACCAGATGCGACTTCAAACAGATGACTTACTGCAGCATCATCGTGCTGACTATAAAAATGAGGCTGAAGCTCCTCGACAGACAAACCAGATATTTCGCAAAAGAAATCGCGAACATCGGCAAATGCGCCGTGAAATTTTTCGGCAATTACATACACTTCTGTGCGGTTGCATGTGGAAAGTACGACTGTTTCTCGAACGTGATCACGCGACACCAGTTCATGCAACGACTTTGACAATGAATTGTCAGGGATACTTACGCGTTCAATTACATCTAATGGTGCTGACTTATGGTTAATACCGAGTACAACTATTGACATATTGCAGCCACTTCGCGCTTTGTTTTTGTAGCTGGTTTATCTTCGCGGCTGAGTTGCTCGTAATAACCAAGAATCTGTAATTCAACGCCCAAGTCAACGCTGCGTACCGAAATATTTTCTGGAACGTTCAAGATCACCGAAGCAAAATTCAAAATTGAACGAATTCCGGCATTGACTAAAAGATCTGCTGCTTGCTGAGCAGACGCGGGTGGAGTTGAAATGACACCGATGCTTACTGATTCTTCGCGCACGATGGTTGGCAGATCGTCCACGTGGCGCACGATGACGCCTGCAACTTTTTTACCAACTTTTGTTGAATCAATATCCACCACTCCTGCAATTGGAAAACCTCGGGTCGAGAAACCGTTGTAATTGGCAAGGGCATTGCCAAGGTTGCCGGCTCCAACAACGACGACTTTCCATTCATGGTGCTGGCCAAGTTCGCGTTTGATTTGATACACCAGGTAGGCAACGTCGTAGCCAACTCCCCGTGTGCCATAACTTCCTAAATACGACAAGTCCTTGCGCACCTTTGCAGCATTGACGCCAGCCAAGGCTGCGAGCTGGTCACTCGACAACCGGGCAGTTCCGTTAAGGATCAGGGTGTTCAAGATCTGGAGGTATACAGGCAGGCGCGCAACAGCAGCATCAGGAATTCTGCGCCTTGCGGGGGATGAGATTTGGGCAGTGTCGGCCACGCCACAAATGTAGGCGCTCGTGCATGAATTCACGAAGTCCAACTAGTCTGCGGAGATGAGCACCACCGCTGTTTTCGCCTTGGGAGGGCTCAATAGCGCCATCGCAGGAACAGCAACCCTCATAGCGACCGCTTTCACACTGAGTACTGCTGACCGATGGAACAAACGTCGTCAGCCACACGAACTCGCGTGGACAATTGCAATGGGGCTGTTCGCAATTGGCTCTGCGTGCTTGTGGTGGGCGGAAAGCACAGGTTGGAACCTGTTCGTATTCAGAGTGTTCTTTCTCACTGGAGCAGTGCTCAACGTCTCTTGGTTGTCACTCGGCACGCTGTACTTACTTGGCGGACAACAACTTGGAAATCGCGCACGACAGGTGCTCGTCTTTATGTCGGGTTTTGCAACGGGAATAGTTCTTGTGGCGCAAACCAAAGTTGAAATAGTTGCGGATCAATTTCCTACTGGTAAAGAAGTGTTTGGCGTTGCCCCACGCATTCTTGCTGCAGTCGGATCTGGAGTTCCTGCACTGGTCATCATTTTTGGAGCGCTGTGGTCTGCATGGCGTGTGCTGCGTAAAAAGAATCCTGCACTGTCGACCGGGGCCAAGCGAGCTGTTTTTTCGGCTGGTCGTTTGGCTGCTGGAAATATCTTGATTGCAACAGGAACATTGGTGCTCTCAGCAAGCGGAAGTCTCGCTGGTCGATTCGGTCAAGACCGTGCGTTTGCCGTCACGTTGCTTATTGGAGTGTCAATTTTGTTTTTCGGATTTCTTGTTGCCAGCAATTCAACTCGTGCAAAATCAACGCAGCGCGCGACGCAATACCTTGCCCGTGCTGCCAGTTGGCAGTGACTGAACGATTAGCACTTTTGACGGACACTTATAACGAGCCAATTGTTTTTGACAATGCTCAATAATTGATTCCTCGTCCAGATGCACGCCTTTGTGCAACACAACGTATGCACGTACTGCTTCGCCCGTGTGCGGATGCGAAACACCAACTACCGCCGCCTGTTCAATTGCTGAATGTGTAAGTAGCACCTGCTCAACTTCTGCTGGATAGACGTTGAACCCACTCACGATGATGAGATCTTTCATACGATCAACCAGGAAGAGATCCGAATCAGCATCTCGTACTGCAATATCTCCTGTGCGCAACCACCCATCTGCAGTGATCACTCGGTCTGTGGCTTCCTGATCGTTGTAATACCCAGCAAAAACATTTTCTCCGTGTACCCAAATTTCACCAGAGTCGCCTTCTTCCGCATCATCTCCGTGTTCATCAACTAATCGAATAGATACCCCACGTAGTGGCTTGCCGATCGAGCCAACTTTGTGGTTGCCATTTACCGATGTGGTAACCACCGGAGAAGACTCAGTGAGTCCGTAGCCTTCGTGCACCACAAGGCCATACTCCTCCTTCAATTGCAGCGTTACGTGCTCGGGCATTTTGGCCGCGCCTGTTAGCGCGACACGTAATTTCGAAAGCACCGCACATTCGCTTTTTGGCATTTGTGCGAGAGCTGACCACACTTGAGGCGCACCAGGAACAACAGTTACCCCGCGCTCTGCAAACGTTTCCAGCGCAGTTGATGGATCAAATCGTTGGACGAGCACCACGCTTGCACCTGTAAACAAGGTGTAGCCAAGCACCACATTAAGTCCGAAAATATGAAACAGCGGCAACACTCCATACACCACATCGCTACTGTGCAACACGTTTTCTGCTGACAGTTGCACAAGGTTGGAGTGCAAATTGTTATGCGTGAGCATTGCGGCTTTTGGTGAACCTGCGGTGCCACTTGTAAAAATGAATGCAGCCACCTCATTTGGTGACATATTTAAGATTGGTACTGGCGCGTGCATGAGCGATTCGGTCAGCGTGATTGCACCTGCAATGTCATGGCCTTCTGTGGCAACTACAGCTCGAAGTTCAGTAAGAGATGAGCGATCAATGTTGCTCCACGCAGTCATTGCTGCTGGCTCGACAAACACCATGCGCGGTTGAATGGTGTCTAGCTCGCGTTGTATTTCGGTTGCAGGACTCATGATGTTGAGCGGTACCGCAATCCCGCCAACTCCAAGCGTTGCTAAATATGCGAGAACAAAGTACCGACTGTTCCCACACAAAATCGCAACACGATCGCCGCGCTCAACTCCGTTTTCTGCAAGCACACCGCGCAGGCTTGCTACTTGTCGTCGTAACTCTCCATACGTTGTCGGACGGCCTCGACTAATGAGAGCAACATTGTCTGCAGGATGTTGCTCGATGATTTCTGCAAGATTCACGAGCGCTTCACCAGACCGCTAAATCGCATTACCTAAGTGAAAGGATTCCAGCAGTGAAAATGGAAACGAGTAGCAATGCAATTGCCAATGTGGTTGCTGGGCGCATGTTACGACTTTACGCCCAATGGCAACCTCAGTTGGGTTTGGAACCCAAACGAACCGTGGTGCTTACTCCACCTCCAGCATTTGGGTCCTGACTGATGGCCACCAGGTTGGTGGGTGCAAGGTCTAACTCATTAGCAGCAGAGCCACGGTCTAGACACAAAGCCAACATGCCATAACTGTCGACAACAAGTCCCAGGCCGCCGCCAATTTCAGAGAAGTTATTGACCACGGACACGGACCGAACAATGTGGTTTGGTGAATCTGCATTTCCAATCGATACGCGCACCGGTGAACCCCACTGCGCGATGTCTTCTGGGCCGATGTTTAATTGGCAATTTCCAAAATGATCCACCCACGTCACTTCACCAACGAGCTGACCGTTTTCTTCGCGCGTAATGGGAATAATTCCAGGAAGAATTGATGCAGTATCAATTTCATTACCCAGTTCGCGCAATTCAACTCCGTTGCAAATATGTGCAGCAACCGATGCAAAAATATCTCGGCCGGCAAATGTGGTACCCGGTGAAGGCAAGTGATACTTCGTATTTGTCAGCTCAACGGCAAATTCAGCGCCACCTGCAAGGGCTACGCCAGTTGCCAAAAGTCCATTATCTGGGCCGATAAATACCCCTTCACCGCCTGCAACACTGACCGCGATGGAACGTCGTGTAGTGCCAACACCTGGATCTACAACTGCCAACACCACACCTTTTGGAACGTAAGCCACTGCTCTTGCTAACGCAAGTGCTCCTGCACGCACATCAAATGCGGGAATGTCGTGCGTGATGTCAATGACTTGCACATGTGGAGCAATATCAGCAACAACACACTTCACAATTCCAACAAATTCGTCTTGAGTTCCGTAGTCAGTGAGGAACGAAATGTGATTGAAGCGGTGTGTCATGGTGTGTTCAAAAAAACGAATGGACCGGTGCCAACCCCCCGACGGCACCGGTCCAAACGGCGCACTCTTTCGAGCGCGACTCCCGGTTGGGGGGTAACCCCGTCCGGAGTTCGTGACCTAGGGCATACCCTAGCGACTACTTGCCCATCTCACGGCTGCGTTGTACCGCCGATTTCACTGTCTGTGAAATGGCATCACGCAGCCCTGCAGCTTCAAGTGTGGCAATTGCTGCAGCCGTCACTCCGTTTGGTGAAGTGACATTTGCACGCAACTGTTCGGGGCTTTCAGATGACTGGCTCAGCAATTGTGCCGATCCAACAAACAGTTGGCGAACCAAGGTGTTGGCTACTTCGGCAGACAGACCCTGCTCAACTGCTGCACTGGTGAGCGCTTCGGCAACCAGGAAAATATATGCGGGCCCTGACCCCGAAATTGCGGTAACTGCATCGATGAGGCTTTCAGGAACTCGAACAACTTTTCCAACAGCGCCAAGAATGAGCTCGGCCCATTGCAGCACTTCTTCCGAAGTGGACTCAGTCGCACAAATTCCTGCCATTCCTGCACCAACGAGCGCAGGTGTGTTTGGCATTGCACGTACAACTGAAGTATGCGCACCAGCAGCATTCTGTAAAGCAGACGCACTCACTCCGGCAGCAATGGAAAGTACTCGCGTTGCTCCAGCCTTGCTCAGTGCAGCACATGTTTCAACAGCACCGCCAGGTTTCACTGCGATTACTGCCGATGTGCACGGACCAATGGCTTCACTGGTATTTATCCCAGGAAACAGTTTCTGCAGAGAATTGCGACGTTCTACTGAAAGTTCAACGACGGAAATATCCGAAGTTTTCCAACCGGCGCGCAACAAACCTTCAATGATTGCACCACCCATATTGCCGCCACCGACAAATGTGATTGGCTCTTTTTGCATGTGGTTAGGTTAGCGACTTATGTGGTTCGAGTTATTGGACGACTTCTCCGATCGCCAATAACCCGAACTCGCAACGATGTGTGCGACTACTCGGTAAATCGGCTCGCGAATCCAAGACGAATGAGAGAACCGAAGTTTTGCTCCACTGTTGAATACAGCGTGCCAATTGCACGGTCTAGCTCTAGTTCGTTCAGCGCTGCGAGCGGAATTTCTCCTCGCAGAAACACGGCATCTTCCTGGCCAATAGAGAAGTGTGCACCAACAAGTTTCTCGTTCCGTCGAAGCAATGTTTCGTACAGCACCTGAACGTTTTCTTCCGGAGCTGGCATGACGTATGTTTCGAAACGAAGTGTGCGCTGGCCCAAGGTGAGCCACACCGTGGTGAACTCCTTTTCCTCACCAGACATACGTACATACCAACGAATTTCCTGCTCAGTAGAGCGGTCAACCGCAAGTACCAGTTGATTGCTCGCCTTTGCGCGCGATAACCATTCGTCAATTTGTCGCTCTATGCGGGCAAGAGCAGCGTCGTCAAACAGGTCGGACACTAGGAACACGCAACCAAGTCGCGCTCAAGCAACTCGGTATACACACTGCGGGCCTTCAATGCTGCCGACTTCCATGAATACGACTGCGCTCGATGTGCGGCTGCAGTGCCCATTGAAATTGCGAGCAACGAGTCGTCAAGTAGTCGTCGTGTGCAGCGAGCAAACCCAGAAACATCGCGACCAGGAACGAGGAATCCTGTTTTTCCGTCTTCAATCAGGTTCATCAATCCACCTACCGCAGTCGCAACAACTGGAATTCCGCAAGCTGCAGCTTCGAGCGCAACTAATCCAAAACTTTCACTGCGCGATGGAACCAACACCACATCCGCTGCACGATAAAACGTGGACAGCAAATGGTGTGGTTGTGGTTCGTAAAACTTCACGCGACCAACAAGACCAAGATCCTGAATCAGGGCTTCAACACGTGCGAGTTCTGTTGCGCCTTCAACCCCACTTGCACCACCAACAACAATGAGTTGGGCGTCGCTGCGACCAAGTTCGGCAAGCGTGCGAACTGCAACATCAAGCCCCTTCAAAGGTTGAATGCGACCAACGAATAACAACATCGGACCCGAGCCAAGTCCAAGAGCATGTCGCGCACCGCGGCGATCGCCTGGCGAAAAGAATGCACGCTCTACGCCTGGAGCAAGTACTTCAATTGATCCTGGAGCGCTTCCATATAAAGACTGAAACTGCGCTTGCTCTTCGATGCAGCTGACCATGATGGCGTCTGCGCATCCAATGATTTCAAGTTCAGATTTGTCGCGTATTGGTGACTCCATATCGCCACCCAAACTTTTCACTCGGGCAAACGTGTGGAATGTGGTCACAAGAGGCAAGTCCAGTTCGTGCTTTAACCGATGGCCAGCAAGACCGGAGAGCCAATAGTTCGCGTGCACAATGTCGGCACCACCGCGGTGCTGCAGGTGCCATGCAACTCCATCGGTAAATTCATCGACTGCGCTAAGCAACTCTTCCTTCGGCAAATCAACTGCTCCTGCTTGCACATGAACAACGCGATGGTTCGGTTCAACCTCAACAACTTCTGGAAGATCGTCTCGCCATTTGCGCGTATATGTGGTGCATTCCACTCCGCTGCTTGCAAGTGATGAAACCAGTTCGCGCACGTACACGTTCATGCCACCACCATCGCCGACACCTGGCTGAGCCAGTGGCGAGGTATGCATAGAGAGAACGGCTACGCGCTGCATTACATATTCAACCTATCTGCAGGGCCTGATATTTCGCCTAGTTCAGCTCGGTGTTGAATCGGCGTTTCCCCCAACAAAACTGCGGTACACCGAGAGCAATGTTTGTTTTTGCTCGGTCGTTAAACGGGAATCCGACGACACGGCATCAACCACTCCAGAGCGCGGTTCCTCGCTTGGGTCGAGAATACCGGCGCGCTCGTACAAGGATTCTGCAGAGATCTGCATTGCTCGCGCTAACTGTTGCAAAATTTCAGCCGAAGGCTTGCGGAGTCCACGTTCAATTTGCGACAGGTATGGATTAGATACTCCCGCAACCTTTGCCAAATCGCGAATGGACTGTTGCGCAAGCTCGCGCTGTTGGCGAATGAAATTGCCAACATCAGCTAAACGTTTGTCTACGACCACAATTAGCTCTCGTCGTTCAGCAGTGCATCAACATTCGCACCACCGTCTTTGTAACGCTTTACTAGTTCGGCGGTGAGTGCATCAATTTGATCGAACAACGAACGTCGCTCACCTGAACGAGCATTTTCAAATGCTCCGAGTTCATCTATTGCGCTCTGCAGGGCCTCAACATCGAGCGTACGAATTGAACCAAAGCCCACACGTTCGCACAACTGTTCTAGTTCCACGACGAGCGGATGATCGGTAGCGATATTTGTTTCACGCGGTGGTCGCGCTGACCCACCACCATGTTCTTGCCCGAACACTCCGGCCAAATCGGTTGCGGTATCACTCGTTGGCAAATTCTCCGCGCGTCGGCGTTGTTCATCTCGTGCAATATCAAGACGACCTTGCGCCATGCGACGCACAAATGACACAGCATCTTCTTGCGCTTGAAGTGCAGCTCGTGCGGCGCGAATACCAGCAAGGTCGAGGTCAGAAAAATTGCTCATTGATCGCCACCAGAAACAGGAGGAAGAATTGCCACCTCATCATTGTCGTTGACTGGTGCGTCCGAATCGGCGACCTCTCCATTTACCCAGATACGGCATGTGCCAAGTACGCGCTCGA
This sequence comes from Ilumatobacteraceae bacterium, assembly GCA_023263695.1. GTDB lineage: Bacteria > Actinomycetota > Acidimicrobiia > Acidimicrobiales > Ilumatobacteraceae > UBA3006. Next base: position 5,175 of record JALQUZ010000014.1, on the reverse strand, counting down.
AATCTGCACCAAACCGAGCCACTGCCTCAGAAATGACCTCTGAAACCGTATTGCCAGGCACGACATCTCGCGAACATCCAGCCGCTTCACGAGCGGATGCGAACAATCGCAGTTGAGCCACAAACTCATCGTATCTTTGCCACTACCCTGCCTTGGCGTGTCTACTAATGGCGTTATTGCAAGTTTGCTTGTCGTGCGTCATGGGCAATCACTATGGAATGTTGAGGAGCGTTGGCAGGGTCGCGCCGACATCGAACTGAGTGATCTGGGTATTGCACAGGCACGACAAGCTGCGCAACGTTTAGGAACATTTGATTACATCGCCTCAAGCACATTGCTTCGCGCATTGCGAACTGCGCACATCATTTCTGAGGCGCATGGCATTGGTCCTGTAGATACCGATGAGCGATTGCAAGAAACCCACGTTGGCCCGTGGGAAGGTTTGACTCGTACGCAAATAGAAGCGCAATGGCCGGGGTTTTTGGCTTCGCGAACCAAACCCGAAGGGTTCGAGTCTGACGAATCAATTGTTGAACGACTAACAGAAGCGTTCATTGATATTGGTCAGCGCTGTGAAGGTGGAACAGCGCTCATCATTAGTCACAGCGGAGTTATTCGCACACTTCGTCACGTACTTGGGGCAAGTAACCCACGATTACCAAATCTTGGTGGTTGCTGGTTCCATGTGCACCGTGACAATCGCATTAGCGTTGGAGATCTCGTCGCGCTTGTAGACGATGATCTCACCACAGAATCGCTGTAACCATGCTCAATCGACTTCTCGACGATTCATTTGACAAGGAAATACGTCGCAACATCACCGCGGTAACCATCGCTCGACTCGTAGCGAATGCCGCTTACCGATTTGCTCCGCTATTCCTCGCCACCATTGCACGGGGATTTGACGTTTCGCTCTCGACTCTTGGTTTTGCCATTTTTGCCAGCGAACTATCCGGCTTTGCTTCACCGTTTGCCGGTCGCATCGTTGATCGCCTGACTCATCGCAACAGCATGGTGCTCGGTCTTGTCGGCTCGGCAATCGGTTGCACCATTGCAGCAGTTTCTCCTTCTCCAATATTTTTTGCTGTTGGGGTAACGGTTCTTGCTTTAACGAAACAGAGTTTTGACTTAGGACTTGGGGCATGGATTGCCGATCATGTTCCGTACACCCAGCGCGGAAAAATCGTTGGGCTTACCGAAACGGCCTGGGCGCTCGGATTACTAGTTGGCGTTTCGCTGATGGGATTGATTACCGCAATAACCAACTGGAGAGTTGGTTTTTCGTTTGCTGTCTTATGCCTCATCGTTTCAATGTTCGTCATTTTCAACCGTGTAACCAATGAAGCCCGAATACTGCACGAAAGTCGCAGCACCACCCCGCAGCGCGTCACGGGTAATTCATGGTTGGTGGTATTCACCATGTTTTGCATTATGTGCAGTGCACAAAATTTGTTTGTCACCTTCGGTGCTTGGCTTGAAGATGAGTTTCACTTCGGTGCCGCTCGTCTGGCTGTAGCCGGTTTCTCACTTGGACTTGTTGAACTTGTTGCATCGGTCAGTAGTTCGCGACAAACCGACAAGTGGGGAAAAGAGCGAAGCATTGCATTAGGAGCACTGCTTGTCATTCCTGGAGGAATATTCCTCTGCCTCGGATCAAAAACTTTGATCATCGGACTCATTGGCGTGTTTATCTACTTCCTTGGTTTCGAATTTTCGGTTGTCAGCCTGTTGCCGTTAGCGACGTCACTCGTGCCAAACAGCCCAGGAACTGGCTTGGGCTGGGTGCTCGGTGCAGGAACACTTGGTCGTGCAGTAATGGCCATTGTTGCAACACATCTGTTTGAGTCATATGGCGTTAAAGGCCCTGCATTAATGGGGGCATTATTCGGCTTACTTGGCGCACTAACAATTACTCAATATCGCCGAGTGAACTCCAAGAACTAGCCGCGGTAGGCGTTAGTAATTGGCAAACGCCTGTCTTTGCCAAAGGCTTTCAACGAAACTCGAACACCAGGAGGGCCCTGTCGACGTTTGTATTCATTCATATCTACAAGGCGCGAAATTCTTCGTACCAATGCTTCGTCAAACCCCAGCGCAATGATTTCTGCTGCCGTGCGATCTTGTTCTACATACAGTTCCAAAATTGGATCGAGCACTTCGTACGCAGGAAGCGACTGGTCATCTCGCTGATCCGGGCGCAATTCGGCCGATGGCGGCTTAGTAATTACCGCTTCCGGAATTACTTCACGGCCTGCACGCGCGTTAACAAAGCGACACAACTCATACACCGTGGTCTTCAGCAAATCTTTAATGACTGCATACCCACCCACTGAGTCTCCGTACAACGTGAAGTAGCCAACAGCAAGTTCGCTCTTGTTGCCAGTCGTCAACACCATCCAGCCGAACTTGTTTGACAACGCCATCAATGTTGTGCCACGTACTCTGCTCTGCAAATTTTCTTCCGTGAGGTCGGCTGCTTTGCCGGAGAAACTTTCGGCGGTCATGTCGAGGTAAGCAGAAAATGCTGGCTCAATGGAAATGGTTTTCATGTCAATTCCGAGGTTGCTTGCCAGAATTGCTGCATCCGTACGCGAACCTTCACTTGAATAGCGCGATGGCATTGACACACCATGTACATGTTGTGCACCGAGTGCTTCTACGGCAACTGCAGCAACAAGTGCCGAGTCAATTCCACCCGACAGCCCAATGACTACGTCGGTGAATCCGTTTTTACGAACATAATCGCGAGTGCCAAGAACTAGGGCGCCAAATACTTGTTCCATGTCGGAAGTGCTTGGAGCAATTGTTCCTTCATGCCTTGTTCCACTGGCACGAGAAGATGGTGAAACTTCGACTACCGAAATTTCGCTTGCAACACGTGATTCATTGACCTCAATGTCAATGAACGACAAACTCTCGTCAAATTGTTCGGCACGCATCAACATGTCGCCGCGATGATCAAACACCATGCTCCCACCATCAAACACCAATTCGTCTTGTCCGCATACCTGATTTACATACACGATTGCGCATGAATTTGTTCGCGCACGTTCACTCACCATCCGTTGACGCTCGTCAAACTTTCCACGGTGATACGGCGAACCGTTGATGTTGATGTTGAGCGTTGCGCCAGCTTTAGCTTGTTGTTGCACTGGTCCATCTGCCTGCCAAATGTCTTCGCAAATCGTGACGCCAACGTTCACGCCTGCAATGGTGAACAATGAAAACGAAGTGCCTGGTGTGAAGTATCGATCTTCGTCAAACACGCTGTAGTTCGGAAGTAATTGCTTGTGGTACGTGCCGTGCAAAGTTCCCTTCGATGCAATGGCTGCCGAGTTCGCGAGTGTTCCAGGTGACCCATCGACAAAACCAAAGACCGCGACGCAACTCTTCGTTGCGGCCACGATGTCACGCATTGCCTGCTGGTTTTCAGCCACGAACCCCGATTTCAGAACCAGGTCTTCAGGTGGGTACCCAGTAATAGACAGCTCGGGAAAGGCCACGATGTCGCAGCCGGCAGCGTCAGCCATTGCATACCACTCTCGAATTCGGCGTGAATTGCCGGCAATATCGCCAACTACGGGGTTGAACTGGGCTAATCCCACCCGCACGTGTTGAGTCGCTGCCGCCACGCTTTCAGGCTAGGGGTCTACAACTTCACAAAGCGTTCACATTTGGGCAACGGGGGCGAAATCCCCGTGATGGAGACTTTACCCGTACCCGAATTCGGGGTTATGGCCCGAATTCTCAACCGGAAGGAAATGACATGCCATATCAAGCGGAATACATCTGGATTGACGGCCACAAGCCAACTCCAATGCTGCGTTCAAAGACCAAGATTCTTGCGAACAGCGTGAAGACTCCACCAATTTGGGGTTTCGATGGTTCATCAACTGAACAAGCAACTGGTGATGCATCAGACTGCATGTTGAAGCCAGTGTTTACGTGTCCAGACCCAATTCGTGGCGGCAAAAACATTTTGGTGTTGTGTGAAGTGATGCTCGCTCAAACCGAGAAGCCACACCCAACGAACACTCGTGCATTATGTGCAGAGGTTGCAAAGAAGTTTGCAGCACACGGAATGATTTATGGCATCGAACAGGAATACACCATGATGCGACTTGACGGTCGTCCATATGGATTCCCAGAGGCCGGAGGCGAACCAGGACCACAGGGTCCTTACTACTGCGGTGTTGGTGCTGGCCGAGTAATGGGTCGTGAAATCATTGAAGAGCACACATGGGCATGCATCGAAGCGGGCCTCATGATTGAAGGAACAAACGCTGAAGTAATGCCTGGTCAGTGGGAATTCCAAATTGGTGCAGCAGATGCTCTCACCGTGAGCGATCACATGATCGTTGCTCGTTGGTTGCTCGACCGTATTGCAGAAGATCATGATGTGGTTATCTCATATGCAGCGAAGCCACAAAAGGGTGACTGGAACGGAGCAGGTGCACACACCAACTTCTCGACAAAGGCAATGCGTGGAAGTTACGCAGCAATCGAAGCAGCGTGTGAAGCACTTGGAACTCGCGTCATGGAACACGTGAACAACTACGGCGATGACATTCAGAGCCGCCTCACCGGCAAGCACGAAACTGCTCCGTGGGACAAGTTCAGCTACGGCGTTTCTAACCGCGGTGCATCAGTACGAATTCCTTGGCAAGTCGCTCGCGATGGTAAGGGCTACGCAGAAGACCGTCGTCCGAACGCCAACGTGGATCCATACGTGGTGACACGCCTCATTTTGGAAACGGTGTGCGGAGCTGCAAAAGCACCAACCGCTAGCACCAAGGCCCCGAAAAAGGCCGTCAAGAAGAAGGCGCCAGCGAAGAAGGTTGCAGTTAAAAAGAAAAAGAAGTAATTCGCCCCTAAGGCGGAGAAACAGCCTCAACGGCACCGAGGATCCGGTTCCTCGGTGCCGTTGTTTATTTATGCAGGCAGACTGTAGAGATGTCCACCCTGCACGAACACCAACGCGACTACGTACTGCGCACCGTTGAAGAGCGCGGCATTCGCCTGGTTCGACTGTGGTTTACCGATGTACTCGGAAACCTCAAATCATTTGCCATCAGCCCCGCAGAAATGGAAAACGCGCTCAATGACGGCATGAGTTTTGATGGTTCATCTATTGATGGCTTTAGTCGCGTGCAGGAAAGCGATGTGCTCGCAATT
>JALQUZ010000149.1 GCA_023263695.1 Ilumatobacteraceae bacterium | reverse complement strand
CTCACCAGGTTCTGCATGTCGACCGGTGTCAGCTTTTGAATAGAGAACCTCGTCATCGACGACCACATCGAAGACGCCTTTGTCGCCGGTCACGAGTGAGAGGTCAGAAATCAGGTGCTGATAGTGATGGATGAGATCATGTGCCGCGCTCACGGCGCGGTCTGAATAATCTCAAGGAACGCAATACGTGATGGAAACGCGGTACCGGTGCATTTTCACAGAGTAACCCGGCCCCGCGATGTTGCTCTTGGACCTAATGAAATTGAGGTGACGGGGAGTCGACCTATAAGCGGGATCCTGTGACGCCGAAGCGCCGGTGACCATCCATCTACGCGGCCTACCCGGAAGTGATGAGCGGGCCGCTCACTCCCTGCTTGGCCTTGCTCCGGAAGGGGTTTGCCGAGCCGTACAGATCACTCCATACGCTGGTGCGCTCTTACCGCACCGTTTCACCCTTACCTGTGGCCAGTTGCCTGGCCCATCGGCGGTCTCTCTCTGTTGCACTGTCCGTTAGGTCACCCCAACCTGGCTCTCGCCAGCATCCTGCCCTGCGGAGTCCCGACTTTCCTCGACTC
>JALQUZ010000148.1 GCA_023263695.1 Ilumatobacteraceae bacterium | reverse complement strand
CTACGAGGCAATTACGTACGAGGGATACGCGCCGTGCGGCGTCGCACTGATGATCGAGGTCTTAACGGATAACCGCAACCGGACTGGAGCAGATATTCGGAATATCTTCACGAAGTCGGGTGGTTCAATGGCCGAACCTGGAGCCGTCAGCTGGCAGTTTTCGCGCCGAGGCGTCATCATCGTCGACGGCTCGGCAAGTGAGGAAGAGGTCTTCGAACTTGCGATTGATGCGGGCGCCGACGATGTCGTCGGCGAGGCCGGAGCGTGGAAGGTGATGTGTGCGCCATCGGCGACACCAGCAGTTAGCGAGGCAATCACCGCAGGTGGACTCAGCGTCATTTCGGCTGAATCACCTTTGGTCTCCGACAACCTTGTGCCACTCGACACCGTCGAAGATGCGCAATCGGTATTGAAGATCATTGAGCTTCTTGAAGACAACGACGACGTGCAAGACGTGTATGCAAATTTCGATATGAGTGACGAAGTGCTTGAGGGAGCCACACAATGAGTCAAGTGGTTGGCGTCGGCGACAGAGCACCAGATTTCACTCTCCCCGCCACAGGTGATGTTGAGGTGACTC
>JALQUZ010000147.1 GCA_023263695.1 Ilumatobacteraceae bacterium | reverse complement strand
TATCGCGGCTCTTACTGATGAAAGAGGTCTTAAAGTTGCAGCGAGAGGTGTAAAAATGATCGTTCCTTCAGAGAACCAATTTACAGCTGAAAGATTGATGAAATCTCAAGGCAGAACTGGTACAGCTGATAACGACATAAACGCAATCGGATCTATGGGAATGATCCCTCAAGGTTACAGAGTTAATAACTTTTTAACTGATACTGATTCGTTTTACATCATCACTGACGTGCCTAATGGAATGAAAATGTTCCAAAGAGCACCGTTAAACACTGCAATGGAAGGTGATTTCGACACTGGCAACGTAAGATACAAAGCTAGAGAAAGATATTCATTTGGAGTATCTGACCCTAGAGGTATCTTCGGCGTTGAAGGTGCGTAATAACTGAAAATTTAAAGGGGCATCACTTGTGGTGCCCCTTTTTTTATGATAGAAAGAAGGAACTCATGAAAACTTTTCGAATACAAATCAGAGCATATGGCTACTATGCTGACTTCACTCTTGTGTCAGAAGACAACGATAAAGCCTTTGAGAATGCACTAGTTGACAAACTAGGAAAAAATGATATTGTGTGGGAAAAAGATGGATTCACTAATG
>JALQUZ010000146.1 GCA_023263695.1 Ilumatobacteraceae bacterium | reverse complement strand
CTCGTCAAGGAATGGCAATCATTAGCTGAATTGCAATCTGCGAGAAACTTCAAGTGTCGTACAAATGTCGTACATTCGCTTCAAAACGGCAGGTTTCACCAGGTCTCGCTAAGCGTTTTTCGCAAGTCAATTTACAAACATTTATCGCAACCCTGAAATGCAAAACACTTGCAATTACAGCGCAAACTCAATATTTGTCGCGTTATAACTCCACCCTCTGCGATAAACTGGTCACAACCCGCCCAGGTAGCTCAGGGGTAGAGCAACGCACTCGTAATGCGTAGGTCGTGAGTTCGATTCTCATCTTGGGCTCAAAACAACAAGATATTCTGCAATCTTTCGCTAACTTGTTTCAATGAACATGTTTCCTGGTGATCAATTCGCCGACATTCTTTCTGCGAATTCTCAGTTTGTAGTTGGCTTTCAACATTCTGAACTCACCGGTACGGCTCGTAAAGGTCTTGCAATCATTACATGCATGGATTCACGAATCAGCCCGCTAGCTGTTGTAGGGATGCAAGCTGGCGACGCAAAGATTTTGCGCAATGCCGGCGCACGCGTTACCGATGACGTTTTGCGAACACTCGTGCTTGCTTCCTA
>JALQUZ010000145.1 GCA_023263695.1 Ilumatobacteraceae bacterium | reverse complement strand
AGGAAAACATCAGCCAGTCCGCCCGGCCGATCAGATTGTCCAGGGGCACGAACCCCGGTCCGATATCGCGCTGCGGCAGTTCGTTCCCGAACGGGTCCGTCAGGCCGACCCGACTGTCTGTGGACCGGTCGCGATTGTCGCCCATCATGAAGTAATGACCCGGTTTTACCGTGACAGAAAAATCCCTCGCCGGCCGAGCCCGATCCACTTGCATTAAGTGGCGCTCGCCGGCCACCGTCTCTGCGCCCACTCTAATTCGGCTCGAGCGGCCGACAGGCGCTTCGTCTAACCATTGTTGTGGCACCGCCTCACCGTTTACGGACAGGCGTTTGTTGCGGTAAACAATGATGTCGCCGGGCACGCCGATGACACGTTTGATGTAATAAGTCTGGTTCTGATGGGGCGGAAAAAACACCATGACATCACCGCGTTCTGGCTCACCGATAGCGACTACCTTATCGCGAACCACGGGTAGGCGCAGTCCATAGCTAAACTTGTTAACTAAGATGTAATCGCCGACCAATAACGTTGGGACCATCGAGGACGAAGGAATCTGAAACGGCTCAAAAAGGAAAGAGCGCAGGACCAAAACGGCAGCCAAAAC
>JALQUZ010000144.1 GCA_023263695.1 Ilumatobacteraceae bacterium | reverse complement strand
CTAATCATAATATGGTCCTCACAACCTATTGAATTTAATGGATTTTACTGTTCGAATCGCTCTAGGAGCTCGTTTACGTCTAGCATGTCCCGAACCTCGTCCTGGGACATATACTTGAGGCACGCTAGGAGCATCATATTGGGATCAACCATGCCGTCCTCTACTAGCTCCAGTGCCATGTCTCGATAATCTGTCATATTTTCTTCCTTTTTCTCAGTTTGTGCGTACATTATAGCACCTATTGGCCTAAATGTCAAGCATTATTTTCACTTTTAGGCAATATCACCGTGATATTGAGTGCCGACCTGCAGGAATACACTTCCCTCGACTCGGATTTGCTTCTGCTTACCCACGAAACCGACCTCGCACTCAGTTTGAGGGGTCATTCCGGCTTCCTTGAGTACATTCCGAGCGAGGAGATCGAATTTGAGGAGCTTCTGGTCACTCAGAACCTTGCCAAGAGTCGAAGGAACCCACTTTTCCACTTCCTTGAGGACTGTTTCCTTGCGGACCAACTGTCCGTCGTGGCTTAAAGTGTGGCGATCCATGCCCAAAGCCTGCTCACGCATGCTGAGGTATGATCCGTTGATTGAGGTTACTGCATTAACGGC
>JALQUZ010000143.1 GCA_023263695.1 Ilumatobacteraceae bacterium | reverse complement strand
GGTCGCCAGAACGTGCTCAACCTCGGACGTGCCGATGCCGTGCGCCAGTGCACCAAATGCACCGTGAGTTGCGGTGTGGCTGTCGCCACATACAACGGTCATACCCGGAAGGGTCCAGCCCTGCTCTGGGCCAACGATGTGCACGATGCCCTGACGAACGTCGGACACAGGGTAGTAGTTGATACCGAACTCTTTTGCGTTCTTGTCGAGCGCAGCAACCTGAATACGGCTGTCTTCGGTCATGGTCGCTGGGTCAGCACGGTCCAGAGTGGTCGGAACGTTGTGATCCGGAACAGCGATGGTTTTTTCCGGAGCACGCACTTTGCGGCCAGCCATGCGCAGACCTTCGAATGCCTGCGGTGAGGTCACTTCGTGAACGAGGTGGCGGTCGATGTACAGCAAGCAGGTGCCGTCTTCGGATTGTTGGACGACGTGTGCGTCCCAGATTTTGTCATAGAGCGTCTTGGGCGACATGGCTCTTACCTTTGGAAATGTTGAAAGTCAGATCGTGAGGACAGGCGCAACGGTGCTGCGCCTCGCGCAACATTACAGTCGGGCGAGGATCGAACGGCTTTCGCCGTAAAACCGTTCACGCAACCGCGCGCGGTCATCCA
>JALQUZ010000142.1 GCA_023263695.1 Ilumatobacteraceae bacterium | reverse complement strand
GAATTACATTTTTATTTTTTAAATATAGAATTAAAGAATTTAAATAATTAAAAATTATTATAATTTATAGAGAGTTTGATCCTGGCTCCGAATGAACGTTAGCAATATACTTAACACATGCTAGTCGTATGTTTAATAGACATGGCACACAGGTGCGTAATATATAAGAAATTCAATTGAAAGTTTGAGATAATTAAAGTATAAATTTCTTGGTTGAAATTTAAGTGCTAAAAATATCAAATATATTGAAAGGTTATAAGACTGCTTTCAAAAATGCTTATACAAGATTAGGTAGTTGGTTAGGTAAAAGCTGACCAAGCCCGAGATTTTTAGTTGGTCTGAGAGGATGATCAGCCACACTGGAACTGAGATAAGGTCCAGGCTCTTTAGCCAGCAGTGTGGAATATTGGACAATGAACGAAAGTTTGATCCAGTAATATTGCGTGAATGAGGAAAGCAAAAAAGATTCAGAGTAGGGGTACTTTGAATTGGCTGTAAAGTTATGTTAGCTTATGATGATTATGACAGTAATAAAGCGGAAGCTCCGGCAAATTTCGTGCCAGCAGCCGCGGTAATACGAAAGGGGCAGACGTTATTCAAAATGATTGGGCGTAAAGGGTTTGTAGGCGGTA
>JALQUZ010000141.1 GCA_023263695.1 Ilumatobacteraceae bacterium | reverse complement strand
TAGTACTCTTCCCATTGGGACTAGCATTAAGAAAGTTTGACACCACTGCACTGATTTTTGGTTTCTTAATCAGTGATCGTGTGTGGGAGTTGAGTTATAGAATGGTCGATTTATACATTTAGGGAAATATTATGAAAAAGGTAATGTTTATTTTCTCTGCAATGTCAATGGTTCTCAGTGGGTTCATTCTTATAAGTTTCATGTAGAAAAAAGAACTACTCCAGCATTAACTAAATCAATTTCATCTGATGGTGGTGGGGATTATATCTCAGCAAACGGTGTTGAGAGTTTTAAGGCCGGTAAAGATGGTGGGTCTGTTGGAAGAACTTATTCTGGAACTTGGACAGCAGATGCGGAGTTATAAAATATGAATATTACAAACGCACAATATATACAAACTGAAAGTTTTAAAAATAACGATTTTGTTACTATAAATGATTCAATAAAAGCAACAATAGATGATGTTGAGATGTTCGTCCCTCTCGTAGAAGGCAACCGTTATTACGATGAAATCATGCGTCAAGTCGCAGAAGGCACATTGACCATTGCAGATGCAGAATAAATAACATTATAGGAAAGAAAAATGGCAGCAATTATCACAGAAAAATTTAGACAGTCTAGTGCCACTGCGTTTAAGAATTC
>JALQUZ010000140.1 GCA_023263695.1 Ilumatobacteraceae bacterium | reverse complement strand
CACATTCCAATTGCCAATGGAAGACTGTGCAATGACAATGCCACTTGTTGACAAGGTCTTTGACACCAAGATGACCGCTGCAAGCGAAAGTCCAAGTGCTGCTTCGTAACTGACCATTTGTGCGGAAGCACGAACGGAACCCAGCAATGGATACTTCGAACCGCTAGACCAGCCAGCGAGCATGATTCCGTATACCGCGATTGCCGAAATGGCCAGCGTGAACAACACTCCAATTGAAGGATCGGCCAATTGGACGCGAGTGGTGTGACCAAACCACGTAACCAAGCCACCTTTGTCGCCACGGAAATCGCCGCCAAGCGGAATGATCGAAAAAGAAAGGAAGGCAGGAACGAAAGAGAGAAATGGTGCGATCTTGAATACGAAAGGGTCGGCACGATCTGGCACCAAGTCTTCTTTGAAGAACAACTTGATTCCATCAGCAAGAGTTTGGAGTAATCCAAACGGGCCTGCTTTGTTTGGCCCAATTCGGTTGCCCATTCCTGCAACTACTTTGCGCTCAAACCACACCATCAACATGGTGGCTACAAGACCAGTCACGAAGACCACTAACACCTTCAGCACAACGATCAGCAACGGCGTCCACAACAGATCGCCTTTCAGTACCGGGTCAATGGCGAGCAATGAGATCA
>JALQUZ010000013.1 GCA_023263695.1 Ilumatobacteraceae bacterium | reverse complement strand
AATAGCCATTCCTCATCAGGAGCTTCATCCCACTTAACAAATATCTCACCTGTTTCAAATCTTCTATCGATACATCGAAAAATAGACATGTGTCTTGTGATGTGTCTTTTATTTAATTGGAAAACTAAACTACTGGCACTCCTATAAAAGCTTTCAAGAGCAAACTCAATTTTTTGCCTTGCTAAAGTATATTCTTTTTCTTTCCTTAATAATGTTTCTCTATCTTCATCACCTTGAATTTTAACTCCTAAAGCCTCTACTCTCTCTCTTATTTTTTGATCTCTGATAATTCGATATTTTTCTTTTAACTTTTCAATTCTCTGTTGAAGTCCTGCATGGAATTTGCAGGTTCCTGGCGTGACATCCATTTCGGTAGATCTGCACAAGTACGGATATACGTCCAAAGGTGCGTCCGTGGTGATGTATCGCAACAAATTGCTCCGTGCGCACCAAGGATTCTTCACAGACAACTGGCTTGGCGGATTGTATGCATCGTCTGGAATGTTGGGCACGAAATCTGGAGGCTCGATTGCTAGCGCATGGGCCGTGCTGCGATACCTCGGCGACAACGGCTACACCACGTTGACAAAACAAGCGCGAGAGGCTTGTGTTCAACTGGCTGACCACATTGCTCAACATCCACATCTCATCTTGCGCGCGTATCCAGATTCAACTCTCATTTGCTTTGGCGCTGCAGACCCAACAGCGCTCAACGTGTTCGCAGTCGCCGACGAACTACGAACACGTGGCTGGTACGTAGATCGGCAATCCCCACCCGACTCGCTGCACTGCACCGTCAATGCGATTCATCATGACAAAATTAATGAATTCATTGCTGATCTAGATGCCACCATCAATGTCGTTTTACACACTCACCTTTCTGGCGATATTGGTAGTTACGGCAACCTAGAGTGAAGTCATGACCGATCAGCAGACAAACAACCAGAGCACCGGATCGTTCGGTCAACAACAAGTCAACGATCTTTTTTCATTGCTGTCGGAATTCAATCCCGTCACGTCTGGCGCTAAGGCAGTTGATCAAGCGAAACGCACGGTGGAGTCACTCATTGCTGCTATGGAGTTGTTCGTACAATCCATGGACAACATGAATCAAGTTGCATCGCGTGTTAATCGTTTGCTTGATGACATTGAAGGACCAATGCGTCAAGTGATGCCACACGTCAATGGCGCATTAGGTGCTGTCAATAAATTGGCAGACATGTCTGGCGCACTTACCGAACTCAGCAAACGTTTAGGACCACTCATGGCGTTCATGCCACAAGGTTCAAAACCAAAAGACGCCTCTGCCCCACCTACAACCGAAACACGTTAAGCGATGCGCTTAGAGCGCGATATCGAGCGTTGCAACTTCGCGCTGGACAGGCGCATTTGCTTTTTCCATGCGCACGATCTGTGAATCCACTTGATCTTTCACGCCAGACAACGGCAATACATTTAACACGCCTTGGCCATTGCGCATAACGTCGATGAGCTGATCGCCCTGACACAACACCACCGACTGTCCGTTGATGACGATGTGCGCCGCAGCAATCTCGGTATCCACATGGCTACGCAGGTACTTAAATACTTCGCGAACTGATTCAAGCTTGATTCCTGCATCGAGCAAACTCTTAATCACTCGAAGTTCAAGTAGATCGCGGTAGCTGTACACGCGTCGTGAACCACTTCCATTTGCGTCACAGCCAGATGGGCGAACCAAATTGGTGCGAGCCCAATAGTCCAACTGGCGGTACGAGATACCGACCACTTCAGCCGCTTGAGTGCCGCTAAATCCCTGATGCATCAGGTCAGGCTACGGGCGCTTTTGGGGTTTAACTAACCCTGAAAATCCTCGGGATTGATTGAGTTGATGAACTCGCGGAAATCGTCAAGAATCTCTTCCTCGTCCGAATCTTCGGCGGTAACTGTCGTCTTTCCGACCCTATCCATCAGATCTGATTCAACAAATACGGGGACCTCGGCACGCACTGCCAGCGCGATGGCATCAGAAGGACGAGCGGAAATCACTTTCTCCACTCCGTCAACAGCAATGTGAATGTTGGCGAAATAGGTGTGTTCTTGCACATCGGTCACTACCACCATCACCACTTCCCCACCCATTTCGGCAATGGTATTCAGCATCAAATCGTGCGTGAGTGGCCTATCCGGCACCACCCCACTCAGCGCAATTGAAATCGATGAAGCTTCGGCTTCACCGATGTAGATGGGAATGACCCTGCGAGTGTCGTCTATCTCGCGAATCAGCATGACCGGAATGTTCGAAGGAACTTCGACCCGAATACCTTCGAGTTCAGCTGCGAGTCTTTTCGTCATGACGCAATCACCTTATTACCTGCAACTAGCGATTGCCACGGAATGACCGAGCGGCCACTTCAACAAGGGTTGACCGCAGTTGTTCGCCAAGTTCGATGAGCTCGTCAAGCATGTCTTCGGCTTGAGCCTTGGATGAAGGATTCTTCTGCATGAAGAACGGTTTGATTCTTCCTTCATACAGTGAAACTTCGGATTCAGCAGATTGCTTCCATCGCTTCAAGTTGCGCACGTCGATACCAAGCGCTGAGAACTTACGAATAATTTCCAAAATTTCACGATCGAGCGGCGAATACATTTCTAACTCACCGACTTTGCGCGGTGTCACGAGACCTGCCGCGATAATCTCCTTCAGCAATTTCTCATCCATGTCGATTGCAAGTAATAACTCGCCACGGTCGATCGACAATGTGTCATCTCGCAGAGCACGAGATTTATGTGGAGCCAATGGTGCAGCCGACAATTTTTTCGCAGCAGCGGGATGCGATGCTTGATGAGCAATTCCGCGCACCCCTGTTGGGTCGGTGTCGTCGTATGGACGAACCATGCCATCGCTCGTGTCACTATCTAAACGAGTTCTTATCACTTTGAGCGGCAAATAGTTTTCACGTTGCTCGCGCAAAATAAATCTCAAACGATCAACTTCAGAATCGCTGAACTTGCGATAACCAGAGGGAGTTCGTTCAGGTTCGATTAAACCTTGGCTTTCCAGAAATCGAATCTTTGAAATAGTCACATCGGGAAACTCATCGAGGAGCAATCCAAGAACCTCTCCAATGGACTTATAGCTCTTCTCATCCATTGAAGAACACCATGCGATACTTGCCAATCTGCAATTCGTCACCCTGCTCTAAGGCAAAATCATCAATTCGCATCTGATTGACGTACGTACCGTTCAACGAACCCAAATCGCGAACGACATAGCGTCCATTTTCGTGAACTACCTGCGCATGTCGGCGTGAAACGGTGACGTCGTCTAGACAAATCGAGCTGTCAGGATGACGACCGATAGTGGTGAGACCCTCCACAACATAACGATTTCCACTTTGCGCTCCCGAGCGAATCACGAGCAACCCCTTGCCAGAATGCAACTCTGCACTAGATAGTGAGACATTGTCTGCATCACCAGGCGCATCTTGTAGCGGATCCACTTTCGCAAGAACAATGGTGCGCTCATCTGGCTGATCAAGCACCGAGCCGCAGGCTGAACAAAAGCCAGATTGCGGTGGATTGCGATGGCCGCAACTGTTACAAAAGACGTACGACATACCCCTACCGTAGCGTTTTGGCGGCTCTCCCCTTTCGAAGGTTGGTCCGCACGATCGGTACATACGTCACCGCGGTGTAATACGACAAGGCCAATCCAGGGATTGCGCACAGCCAGCCAATCACGCGACCGAAGTCGGCGGTTACGTGTGAACTTCCGCCAAGCAATAAGAACGGAACCGCCATCATCAGCAAAAACGTGTACCACTTACCGTTATTGCTGACGGGGAATCGTTCCATGCCCATCATGGTCGCCCCCACCATCATCGCTCCAACTACCAGCTCCCGCACCAATATGGCGATGCACAGCCAACGTGGAACCGCGCCATCGATCAACACGCTGATTGCACTCACCACGAACAGAACACGATCCACCGTTGGATCAAAAACAGACCCAAATGGCGAAACCTGGTTGAACCTTCGCGCAAACCACCCATCTACCCAATCGGTCATTCCCAGAACGCCAAGCACAAGCGCTGCACCAGCTCGCTCATCCTTGGCAAACAACAAATACATAAATAGCGGAAGGACGCACAAACGCGCCAAGGTAATGAAGTTAGGGACACTCAACATTCCTGACCACATTGACTCCTGCTTGTCGTCCACACAGCGACAATACAAGGAATCGTTGTACTGTTGAAGCGATGGCTTCAGTATTTACTCGCATCATTGCAGGCGATTTACCGGGCACATTCGTGTATACCGATGAAGTCTGCGTCGCTTTCATGACCATTAACCCCATTTCGCGCGGACATCTACTCGTTGTTCCTCGAATGGAGATCGATCAATGGACAGATCTCCCAGATGGCATTTCACAGCATTGCTTTGCTGTGGCGAAACGAATTGCACTGGCCCAAAAGCGGGTTTTGGGTTGTGAGCGAGTAGCACTCATCATTGCTGGATTCGAAGTGCCGCATTGTCACTTGCATGTCATTCCAGCAGCAACCATCGCAGACGTTTCATTCGACAACGCAGCATCAAGCGTTGACTTCAACGACTTGGCCATTGTCGCCGCATCCATCACCGCTGCGCTCTCCTAGAACAGGGTTTCTGGAGTTTCTTCTGAAAGCGTGATGGGCTCGAGCAGTTGCGGTCCGTGATTTCGCGCGTTGTTTACATCCGTTGAAACTGGGTAATACTGCACCGCTTCATTGGGAATTCCATGAGCTAGATGCAACGGGGCGACGATACCGCTGGATAGCCACTGGTCCATGCCGTCTTTAGTAAGTAACACAGGCATTCGATTGTGCACCCGAGAAACAAGTTCATTGGCCTCGGTAGTTAATGCAACACACGTATTGAGTTCTTTACCTTCACTGTCGCGCCACGTCGACCACAATGAAGCAACAGCAAAATGTGAATCATGGTCGTAATCAGAACCTTTGCCAGGAAAGAATACGAATGGTTGCTTCATCGGCTTACCTGAAGCCTTCATCGGTTTCCATTCGTAGTAGGCGTTCATCGGCATCACGCAGCGATGACGGCTGATGAGATTTCGAAACGATGGTTTCTCGGCAACCGATTCCGACCGTGCATTAATCAAACTCGCGGCGCGTGAAACATCTTTTGCCCACACGGGCACAAGCCCCCACGACATCACGTCAAGATTCAATACCTCGTCTGAGGCACGCAACACATATACATCGCTTGTAGGCGAAATGTTGTAATTCAACGCTAGTGATTTCCCGCTATCAACTGCTGAAAATGCTTGCGCGATTTCACGTGCACCAGTTTTGCGCACATACCTTCCACACATCGTTGGCTATCTCAACAAACCCGTATGGTCAGCGAACAGTTGCACCAAAATCGGAGTAACTACTAACCCTGGTAGAAGTGATCCGAGACGAATCTTTTTGATGTCAAGCAAATTAAGCCCGATTGCCATAACGGCTAGCCCACCAGCAGCAAATAACTCAATACGCATTCGATCATTCAGCAATGCGTCAAGTCGAGTGCCAAACAACGTCAACGTTCCTTGAACAATCAACACACTGACCGCGCTGAATAGCGCACCAACTCCGTAAATTGCTCCAAAGATGACACTCATGAAGCCGTCAAGTGTTCCTTTAATGATGTACAGCTGCGGTGTTGCACCTGATGCATCTTGTATTGCACCAAGAATGGTGAGAGGCCCAATACAGAACAGCAACGTTGCGGTGACAAATCCGGTGACAAACGGGCCTGATTCTTGTCGTTTAGCAAATCGCTTACGAATGAACTCGCCAATTCCCTGCAGCCGGTCTTCGATGCGCATCAATTCCCCAATCACTGCGCCGAACACCATTCCGAGAAGCGGAAACACCATATTGTGAGTTTTTAACAAATCACTCAATCCCAAGCCGATCGTCACCATGCCGATCACTTGCACAACAATGACTCGGACTCGTTCGGGAATTTTGTCACCCATTGCAATGCCAACTGTGCCGCCAACGATCACTGTGGCAGTATTGATCAATGTCCCGAGCCCAATCACATCTCTACGCTATATGACGGTGTTGTTTGCGCTCACTGCCGCCATGTTTTACGGAGTTGCTGATTATTCGGGAAGTCGTGGATCACGCTTAGCCAGTTCGGCAGCCATTACATTCGCTGGTCAAGCGGCAGCGCTCGTGATCATTTCTGCTTACCTCTTGGTTTTCCGGTCGGCTCCTCCTCCACTGGAAAGCTGGCTTTGGACCGCTGGTGGTGGATTCGGCGGTGCCATTGCACTCGTCGCCTTTTACCAAGCAATGTCGAAGGGTTCGATGACCGTCATTGCACCGATCACCGCCGTCATTGGACTATCGGTTCCTGTCATTGCTGGTTTCATTCAAGGTGAACGACCAAAGACCATCGCTTGGTGTGGCATTGCTCTTGCAGTTGTTGCAGTCGCTCTTGTCGGAGATGTACTTGATAAACACGACTTGCCAACATCAATGGAAGCAATTTGGTTAGCCATAGCTGCCGGTTTTGGTTTCGGCATGATTTTCGTATGCATGGCCAATGCAAGTCATGATCACGGAATTTGGCCATTATTTGGACAACGAATGTTCAGTGTTCCCACAGTCGCAGCTATTGCGCTACTACAAACTCGAACGATCTCTGTTCCAAAAAAAGCGATCGGATTTGCACTAGCTGCAGGAATTCTCGATACATCAGCCAATGGTCTGTACCTGTTAGCCACCCACACGGGAATGATGTCGCTCGTATCGGTAATCGTTGCGTTATACCCAGTGTCAACCGTTGCACTTGCCATGAAATTTGATCATGAGCGACTGCACAAATCTCAAGCAGTGGGAATGGCGCTTGCGGCCGCATCACTGGTGATGGTGAGTGTCTGACCAGCACCAATCTTGTCGGGCTGGCGGGATTTGAACCCACGACCTCTTGTCCCCCAGACAAGCGCGCTAACCAAGCTGCGCTACAGCCCGTATACAGATGAGCCTAACGGAATAGGTCGACGACTCTCCAAGACAAATACATCACGAGAGCTCCAACCAACAATTTGAAGTGCCACGGAAGCGGAACATCTTCATCGCCTTCTACGCCCGCAAGTTTCTTCAGATCCAAATTCTTTGCGGTGATCGAACCGTGTGCATTAGCGACTTCTATTTCGGTCGAGCAGTTCGGACAACGGCCATCTTCCGAAACAGCACTTGGTGCAAAATATTTCGAGCATGGTTCACACCACGGCATGATGAACTACTTCAGTCCGATCGCTTGCGCACACGCAATTTAATTGGAGTTGAACCAAATTCAAATTTTTCGCGAATTGAACGCTCAAGATAACGCAAGTAGTGCTGAGGCAATTCACGATTTACAAACAAGGTAAATGTTGGCGGGTCGTTTGCACCTTGAAGCGCGTACAACACACGAGCACCAGCTCCTGCAGGCTGCTTTTGCTGCGCTTCAGCAATTACTCGATTCACATCTTTCGTTGGAACACGCTTGTGATAATCCGCGATGCACTCCTGCAAAATTGGCAACAAGCGATGCACGCCTTTGCCCGTAAGTGCTGAGAGCTTCAAAACCGGCGCGTCGCCAATGAAATACAACTTCCTGGTCATTTCGGTATCGATGTGTTCGCGACCATCGGCATCGAGTGTTTCCCACTTGTTCAGTACCACGATGACTGGGCAACCAGCAGCATCAATGCGCTCGGCGAGTCGCTGATCTTGGTTGGTGATTCCTTCTTGGGCATCGATAACAAGCAACGCAACATCTGACTCGTCTACAGCCCGTAGAGCACGCACAAATGAGTAATACTCTGCGGACTCATCAACTTGGCTCTTGCGTCGCATTCCTGCGGTGTCCACGAAAACGATTGGGCCATCTGGTGTGTCAACTTGCGTATCAATTGCATCGCGGGTTGTTCCCGCCATGTCATGCGTGATGGAGCGGTCTTCGCCAACTAAACGATTGAACAACGTGCTCTTACCTACGTTTGGTCGACCAACAATGGACACTCGTGGAATACCCGATACACCGCGAGGGAGCACAACTTCTTCGACAACGTCTGGTGCTTCAACAATTTCCAAAATCATGTCGAGCAAATCACCCGACTTACGTCCGTGCAACGCGGAAACTGGCACAGGATCGCCAAAGCCAAGCTTCAGGAAGTCCCAACGATCGGCTTCGCGCTTATCGGAATCGATCTTGTTGCTCACCACAATGACTGGGCAATTCAATCGACGCAGCCATAAACCAATCTGCTCGTCATCATCGGTTACTCCAATTGCGGTGTCGACAACGAACAACACCAAACTTGCCGACTTTGCCGCTTCTTCAACCTGGCGACTCACCTTGGCATCTAATTCAGTCCCACCTGGCATCCAGCCACCAGTGTCCACCAAGTTGAACTTCTTACCGGTCCACTCCACTTCGCGCTCAAATCGATCGCGCGTGATTCCCGGTTGGTCTTCCACAATGGCAACTTGCGAGCCCATGAACCGATTGAACAGGGTGCTCTTGCCTACGTTTGGCCTTCCAACAATGACCACCGTCGGAAGAGTCGAAGGAATTTCGTTTTCCAGTTCGGTTGTCACCCGATCATTGTACTGTCGTCATTGAAACAATGGTCTGAGCTCATGGGCACGAAAATCACTGCAGTATTGTGTTTCTCAATGCAAAACATGCCAGATTCCGCGCAGAGCGTTGATCGTGTGCTGCTTGCTGCCCCACGTGGATTTTGTGCAGGCGTTGAAATGGCAATCAAAGCTCTCGCATGGATGGTGCGTACGTTCCCCGCTCCCGTGTACTGCTATCACGAAATTGTGCATAATCGCGCCGTTGTCGATCGCTTCTTGAAGCTCGGTGTGATTTTTGTTGACGACATTTCAGAGGTTCCCATCGGCATGCCAATCATGCTTTCAGCTCATGGTTCTGCACCCCAAGTTGTTGAGCTCGCGCGTCAGCGCGGAAGTTATGTCGTTGACTCGGTATGCCCACTGGTGACGAAGGTGCACCACGAAGTGCGTGTTCGCGCAGGTAAGGGATACCGAATTGTTTACGTTGGCCACGAAGGTCACGAAGAAGCAGTTGGCACCATGGCCGTGGCACCAGATTCGATCTCACGTGTTGAATCCATGGAAGAAGTACATGCACTGCCCACTTTCTCCGAGCCAGTAGCACTACTTGCGCAAACCACACTTTCCCATCGTGACTGGGCAGGCATTGCAGACGCGGTAAAAGTGAAGTACCCATCGGTGTGGTCGCCAGGGAAAAGTGATTTATGTTTCGCAACGACCAATCGTCAAAGCGCGTTGTTGCAAATTGCCAAGCAATGTGATTCCGTCATCGTTATTGGTTCTGCGAATTCATCGAATACCCGAGCACTCGAAAAGCTTGCGCATGACGAAGGCTGCGACCGTGTGTACCGCATTAACAGCGTGGATGAGCTGCCACGTGACCTTCGAGGCGTAGTCGGAGTAACAGCAGGCGCAAGCGCTCCGGAAGATCTTGTCAACGAAGTGCTCGCGTTCCTCAACCCGATACACGGTGTTGAAGAAGTTCGGATCACTCGAGAAGAAGAATACTTTCCTCCACCACGAAACATTCGACAACTGCAAGCGGGCATAGAGA
Organism: Ilumatobacteraceae bacterium; assembly: GCA_023263695.1. Taxonomy (GTDB): domain Bacteria; phylum Actinomycetota; class Acidimicrobiia; order Acidimicrobiales; family Ilumatobacteraceae; genus UBA3006. The sequence continues at coordinate 23,927 of JALQUZ010000013.1, read as the reverse complement.
ATGCGGCGCTCACCATGATTGGCGCACCAGTTTCGGCGGCAACCAGCGTTGATGATCGACTGGTTAGCGCCAGCGATGTTCTTTCATCGCTTGACTAATTAGTTTCGCGGTACTTTGCTCCAAGGCATTTCGCGGTCTACTCGCACATCTCCCGGCAGTCCGAGAACCCGCTCGCCCAAAATGTTGCGCATGACTTCAGATGTTCCACCTTCAATACTGTTTGCACGGGCACGCAAGAACGCCTTTGGCAGAGAATCAAAGCTCATCGCGGTGTCGGGACGAACCATCTCGTAGCTTCCGTACAACATGCCCTCTGCACCAAGCAGTTCAATGCAGAGCTCGTACGTTTCCTTATTTAGTTCGGCACTGGCCATTTTGCCAATTGAACCTTCTGGTCCTGGAACACCCATCTTCCGATTTTGTCCTGCACGAATATTGGTAAGACGGGCAATTTCAGAACGAATCCACAACTTCATCAGCTTGTCTTTTGTCGCGGCATCCTTGCGGTCTGCAGACAGTTTTTCCCACAGCTTCACGGCCTCGCGAATTGGTCCGGATCCTTTTTGTGGAATTGCCCCACCAATGGCTACGCGCTCATTCATCAATGTGGTGAGGCTCACTCGCCATCCATCGCCTGTATTGCCAAGTGTTTCAGAAACAGGAATTCGCGTGTCGGTGAAATACACCTCATTGAATTCAGCCTCACCTGTCATTTGACGTAACGGACGAACTTCAACTCCTGGACCATGCATATCAACCACAACTGCAGTAAGTCCAGCGTGTTTAACTGCCTCGGCATCGGTACGAACTACCAGTAATCCCCACTTTGAAAGATGCGCAAGCGTGGTCCAAACTTTTTGACCGTTAACAATCCATTCGTCACCGTCTTTCACCGCTTTTGCAGACAGACCTGCAAAGTCCGAACCGGACCCCGGCTCAGAAAAGAGTTGACACCAAATCTCCTCGCCGGTGAACAAAGGACGTAGGTAACGGCGCCTTTGTTCTTCAGTTCCCCATTCAACGACAGTTGGACCGCACATGCCGTATCCAATTGGATTTCGTGCATAAGAGTTTGGTCCACCCGCTCGTGCAATTTTTTCATTGACGATTTTTTGAAACTTCGGCGAAAGACCAAGACCACCATGACCCAGAGGGAAATGCACCCAGGCCAAACCGATATCGAATTGAGCACCAAGGAATGCAATTGCAGCGGTTGATGCTGGCGGGTGCTCGGCAATCAGCTGATCTGCAAGATCAGCAACTTGTTCTTCTTCTGCACTCAGCACTTCAGCGGCCATAATTTCCTGCTCCCCTTGTATGAACTGCTAAAACGCTAATTCAGATTTGTCGAAAACCGTTAATTGGAGCGCCGTACCAACTGGGCAAATTCAACGGATTCAATCGCCGATATTTCAGGGATAACTGACCGAAGGCGCATTACCCAACGCAAATTGGCAACGTCTGAGCGCCTTCGATAGATGGATTTCAGATTGCTTAACACCCGAATGACCATGAGTCGAGAGCTTGACGGTTCCAGGAACTCGGCACTCCAGTTATCCATTTGAGTGAGATTTTCGTACAGGCTTCTGCACTGTTCCGCGGTCAATGGTCGGGGCGAATGAAACGGATCAAAGAAAGCTGCATCACGCTGCGAAGCGGTTCGACACAAAAAATGTCCTGGCATACCCACTCCAACAATGTCAATGTCGACTCGCCTTCCTATTTCGATGGCCACTGCACACAGCGTGATGGGTATTCCAAGGCGTCTCGCTATTACATGCTGTAGAAGCGAATTATTTGGATCGTCATATTCCACCGAGTTTCCGGTAAATCCCGAAGGCCCAAAAAGTTCCGCCATGAGATCTACAGCGTTCGTTGCTGAAATGGTTGACGCCAATCGATCAAGTTCACCCAAAACCATGTCCGGCTCAATAGTTGCATCAGCAAAGTGTCCAATCAATGCCAACGACTCGTCCAGCGGCACGATCTCACCGCGAGTGCTGAACAGTTCTGTGAAACGCTCAAAATGCACGGCTGAACTGTAACGAGAGAATCTCCTGCTTACGACGCGAGTGCGCACTACGGACTACCGTTACCACCATGTTCCCAGGACATTTTGCAGCACTGTATCCAGACAAACCAGCCGTCATCGATGCGGCAACAGGCTCTGTTTTGACCTACAAACAACTTGACGATTCGGCAAACAAAATCAGCAATTTACTGCGAAGTAACGGTCTCGAAGTTGGAGATCATGTTGCATTGTGTATCGAGAACCATCCTCGATATTTCGAAATCATTTGGGGTTGTCACTACGCAGGGCTGATCTACACCGCATGTTCAAGCCGACTCACTTCAGATGAACTTTCCTACATCGTGAACGACTGTGGAGCGAAGGCTTACATCACGTCAAAATACAAATCCGATCAAGCCTCCGAACTAATTGACACCACTCCGAGTGTTTCTCTTCGCTTAATGATTGATGGCGTTATTGACGGATACGACAGTTTCGAAGAATCCCTTGCTCAGTGCCCAACTGCACCACTCGAAGAACGTATTGACGGAACGGACATGCTGTACTCGAGCGGCACCACAGGCAGGCCAAAAGGAGTCCGTTTGCAATTTGCGCGCAGTCCTTTAGGCACGCCGAATGCTCTCACCGGACTCGGTCAGTTTCTCTTTTCCTTCAACGAAGACACCATCTACCTGTCTCCTGCTCCCTTGTATCACGCAGCACCATTGCGCTGGAATATGTCGGTGCATCGCACTGGGGGAACCTCTATTGTCATGAATCATTTCGATGCCGAGGATTTCCTTCGCTGCATCGAGCGCTACAAGGTGACACATACGCAAACAGTTCCCACCATGTTCGTGCGCATGCTTAAGTTGGCCCCAGAGATTCGCTCGAAATTCGATGTTTCCACACTGTCGTGCGTGTTCCATGCAGCAGCGCCTTGCCCTGTTGAGGTGAAACGTCACATGATCAACTGGTTCGGACCAGTAATCCATGAGTACTACGCCGGCAGCGAAGGCAATGGTTTTGTGTATTGCAATACCGAACAGTGGCTCGCACATCCCGGAACGGTCGGCGTTGCGTTGAACGCAACTATTCACATTCTTGACGAGGACGGCACTGAACTACCAGTCGGCGAAACCGGAACGGTGTTTTTCGAAAGCAATGCAAATTTCGAATACCACAACGACCCGGAAAAAACGAAAGCCTCACGAGACCCGCTTGGGCGTGGGTGGTCAACGCTTGGAGATATTGGCTACATCGACGATGACAAATTCCTGTACTTAACAGACCGCAAGGCCTACATGATCATTTCTGGCGGTGTCAACATTTATCCGCAGGAAGCAGAGAACGTTCTCATCAACCATCCAGATGTTGTTGATGTTGCGGTGTTCGGAGTTCCCAACGATGAGTTCGGTGAAGAGGTAAAGGCGGTGGTTCAACCGCTAACGATGCCGACTACCGACGCGGAACGCGCTGATCTGAGCAAGCGACTGATCTCATTTTGTAAAGAATCACTTGCCGATTTCAAATGCCCACGCACAGTTGATTTCCGGGAGGAACTCCCACGACATCCCACTGGCAAGTTATACAAGCGTCTGCTGAAAGATGAATACTGGGCCAATTCCGGACGCAGTATTTAGTTTCCTATTATGACCCACCCATTCGTCGAGTCCACCAAACCTCTTGCGTTTGCCCATCGCGGCGGGGCAAGCGATGCACCGGAAAACACCATGCCAGCTTTTCAACGGGCGATGGATTTGGGATACCGATACATAGAAACCGACGTGCATGCAACTAAAGACGGCGTTTTACTTGCGTTCCACGACGACGATCTGTTGCGTACCTGTGGTCAACCAGGCGTCATAAGTGAGATGACCTACGACGAAGTAAAGATGTTTCGCATTAATGGCCAAGAACCCATTCCGCTGTTGCAGGAGATTTTTGACGCATGGCCACATGCAATGGTCAATATTGACTGCAAAGCCGACACGGCACTACTCCCACTTACGGCATCACTGCGTGGACCTGGAATTCTCGAACGCGTCTGTGTTGGCTCGTTTAGCGATAAGCGCCTTGCAACCCTTCGCGAGACATTCGGGCCCGCACTATGCACATCGCTTGGGCCGCGAGAGGTGGCAAAGCTTCGGGTTCGAAGCTGGGTCGGACCAGCACGCAGTTTCCCAGGCGCATTTGCCGCACAAGTTCCACACAAGCAAGGGCCGCTCACCATTACCGATAAGAAATTTGTCGATGAAGCCCATGACTCCGGTTTACAGGTGCATGTCTGGACAATCGATGACCCCGTTGAGATGAACTTGCTGTTCGACCTTGGCGTCGATGGCATTATGACGGATCGACCACAAGTGCTCAAAGACGTCATGATCGAACGCGGTATTTGGTGAGTGTCATTTTCTCTGCTGAATCCGCAGGGCTGATGTACCCAGATGGAACTCAAGCGCTGATCGATACCAGTGTCAAAGTGGCTGCTGGAGAGTTCGTCTCCATCGTGGGACCAAGTGGTTGCGGAAAGTCAACATTGCTCCGCATGGCAAGTGGGCTCATTGCGCAAACCACGGGAACGATCACACGAACAGGAACCGTGCAGTTTGTGTTTCAAGATTCGACTCTTTTGCCTTGGCGAACTGTACGCAAAAATGTTGCGCTTAACCTAGAGCTTCAAAAAATTGATCAACGCATAATCAACGAGCGCACGTCGGTTGCTCTTGCGCTCGTTGGACTTACCGATAGTGCCGACAAGCTTCCGCGACAGTTGTCTGGCGGTATGAAAATGCGAACGTCACTAGCTCGATCATTGGTGTGCGAACCAGATTTGTATCTCTTTGACGAACCTTTTGCCGCCCTAGACGAATTCTCTCGAGAACGATTGAACCTCGAACTGCGCAACATGCTCAGCACGCGCAATGCAGGCTCGCTCTTCGTGACTCACTCAATAGCCGAGGCTGTTTTCCTTTCACATCGCGTATTGGTGATGTCTCCTCGGCCCGGATCTATCGTCAAAGAATTTGTCATCCCGTTTGGAAATGATCGCGATCAAAACTTGCGATACACATCTGAATTTGCACAGGTGTCTGGAGAGATCGCCCAGACGTTGCGGGAGTTGACTCCTTGATGAAACGTCGCTTCCTCAATGCAGTCGGACCAGTAGCTGTGTTCCTGGCGTTCATTGCTCTGTGGTATCTGGTTGCGTACTCACTGCACAATAATTTCTCGCCAGCGTCGGGAAAACCCATGATCATCCCTCCGCCCCACCGACTGTTTGAAGATTTCCATGGACCGATTAGAGATCGCATCTTTACTGCCCTGCTCATCAGTACGCGTACCGCGATCACTGGTCTTGCAATTTCTGCAATTGTCGGCATAGTTATTGGTGTTGCCATGGCGCAGGCCAAATGGATTGAGCGCTCCTTGTGGCCTCACCTCATTGCACTTCAGGTCACCCCTATCATTGCCATTGTTCCTCTCATGATCCGACTCATCGGGGCAAATTTCACGGCTCGGGTCACTGTGACCGTCATCATTTCCATCTTTCCAATCGTGTCCAACACACTGTTTGGCATTCAGTCGGTGCATCCGTCGCTACATGACCTGTTTCGTCTTCAGAACAGCTCCCGCTGGGTAATACTCCGTAAATTGCAGCTACCAGCAGCATCTCCAGCCATTTTTACTGGTCTTCGAGTTGCTGCGGGGCTTGCCGTTATTGGCGCCATTGTCGGCGACTTTTTCTTCACTAAAGGCGATCCCGGCCTTGGTCAACTCATTACATTCTTCTTTTTGAATAATTTGTCTGGACCAATGTTCATCACGGCATTGCTTGCCACCGCTTTAGGGCTTATGCTCTTTATCTGCTTCGGCGTGATAAATCGAATCGTCATCGGAAGATGGCACGATTCGGTCGCACGTTAAGCACTCACAAACTACAAACTGGAGACCCTATGAAATTGTCATCCGTCCTTCGCTCTGCGTGTGCACTTACCGCAGTGGCCCTCATTTCCACTTCTTGTGGTGGATCTGGAGACAGTAATTCTGCTCCAACTACTCCACAAACTGGAGCCCTCGCAGGCATTTGTCCAGAAAAAGTTGTTGTTCAAACCGATTGGTTCCCTGAAGCAGAGCATGGTGGAATTTATGAATTGTTGGGCGCTGATGCAACGACATCGAAAGACACTGGCGCAACTGTTGGAACTCTTACCTTCGAAGGCGTTGATCAAGGTGTGCAGTTAGAAATTCGCGCAGGCGGACCATTCCTCCAAACTCCAGTAGTCACTGCCATGTACGCAGATGACGCAATCACACTTGGTTACGTTGGAACCGATGTTGCCATAACCCGTTTCGCAGATGCTCCAACCATTGCTGTGTTCAATGCGTTGAACATCAACCCACAGGTGGTGTTATGGGATGCCGCGAAGCACCCAACAGCGCAAACATTGGCAGATGTTGCCAAAGAGGTGAAATCGGTATATGTGTATGGCGATCCAGCATGGGCTCGATATTTCGTGGCTCAAGGCATCCTGTCCAAAGATCAGATTGACAGCAACTACAAAGGCAACTTGCTTCTGGCAACAGAGGATGCCGCGCATCAAGGTTTCGCAACATCGGAGCCATACAAGTACGCAAATCTTGAATCTGGAGCAGTCAATGTTGCGTACACCTTGATTCACGACTTGGGCTGGAATTCATACGCTCAAAACATGGCAATCCGAGCAGACAAGCTGGAATCACTTCGTCCGTGCTTGCAAGCCCTTGTACCAATTTTGCAACAGGCTCAGTTGGACTACATTGCGTCACCCGATCGCGCTAACGCAATTATCAAGGCAGCAGTTGTGGCCTTTGATAGTTGGTGGACACAGTCCGATGGCGACTTAGCAAATGGCGCAGCTCAGCTACGTGACCTCAAACTCATTGGCAACGGCGACACCCCAACCTTTGGCGACCTCGAAGAATCACGAGTGAACGACTTCATTGGTAAGGCGACACCAGTGCTTCGTGAACAGGGACTCGAAATTGGCGACATCGCGGCTAGCGACATTGTGAACAACGAATTCTTGAACCCGGACATCACCTACAAAGGCTGATATCAGGCGTCTTTGACGCTCCATTTACGCTTGGCGACTGGATCTTTATCGCTCCATGGGAAATTGATCCATTCGTCGGTGTACTTCCATACGTAATCGCACTTCACAATTGATTGCGACTTCTCATAGAGCACCGCTAGGCGTGTGTCAGCAAGTTGACCCTTGCAGAATTCGAGCACATGCTTCAACGTGTGGCCAGTGTCGGCAACGTCGTCAACGATGAGCACTTTCGAATCTTTCAAATCAACCAGGCTTGGCACTGGAGGAAGGATCATTGGCACCGCTAGACGCTCATTAACGCCTGTATAAAACTCCACATTCATGGTGTACGTGTTTTTTACTGACAGCGCATACCCGAGAGCACCTGCGGACAGCAATCCACCGCGAGCAATAGCCAAAATGATGTCTGGCTCATAACCACTTTCGGCAACTTGAATAGCAAGTTCGCGACTCGCCACTCCAAACATTTCCCAGGTCATGATTTCACGGATCTCGCTCAAAATTGCTCCCTCGCTACTGGCGATTACTTGCCGCCAATCTAGTTCATTGCGCCTGTTCGAACGGGCAGTGACGACATCCACTCAGACAGCAATACCCTCGATCAGCCAAAAACTGAGCAGTCATGACAGTGAGTCCCGATGCGGGATCTCGGTAACTGGGATTGCCCTCATTGATTGCGGATTGATGTCGCGACTGAATTTCATGAAAGCGAGGATGTTTCGGGCTTAGACGTATGACAAGTGCTACATCAATTCCATCTGGGCGAAGAACGCTCACTGAAGTGCTCCGAGCATTGTCCAATACTCCGGCCAACTCTTCGTCACCACCATTGAATCGTTGATCACGACTCCTGGGGTAACAAGCCCAATGAGAGCCAGCGCCATTGCTATGCGGTGGTCGTGGTGCGTATCGATGGTGCCAGCATGTGTTGTTGAAGGATGCACAGTTAGTCCGTCTTGTAGCTCATCAACAGAGACCCCAAGCTGGCGAAGTTCATGGGCAAGATCGCCGATGCGGTCACTCTCCTTATTACGAATAAAACCAACACCGGTGATGGTTGTGGCAGTTTGAGCGAAAGACGCCACTACTGCAAGGGTTGGCACCAAGTCAGACATGTCGCGCATGTCTACCACCACACCCATGAGTGGCTGCTCTGCAGCTCGCGATAGCACTACATCATCGCCCCTGTGTTCCATCGCACAACCCATGCGCACCAACACATCAACGAACTTGGAATCACCCTGTAAAAAGGACTTGCCCAAACCAGAAATTGTCACTCGCCCACCAACAATTGCAGCGGCAGCAAGTGGATACGACGCCGAGGAAGCGTCCGGTTCTACGACATAATTCGTTCCGACATATTCGGAAGGCATGTAGCGGAAGACTTGCTCGCTACTTTCATGTGGTGTTACACCAAAGACCTGCTGAACACCGACCGTCATATCGAGGTACGACTGTGATACCACGTCGCCTTCGGTGACGATCGTTAAACCTTGCGACAACCGAGGCGCAATCAGCATCAGAGCAGTAGTGAATTGGCTTGATGTTGTTGCAGCGATCGTTACTCTGGCACTCTTCTGTTCCCCACGCTTCACCGCAACAGGGAGCATTCCCGTTCCGTTGAGTGGTGATATATCGAAGCCAATTTCCGACAGCGCCTGATGCAAATCGTGCATCGGCCTTTTGCGCAACGCTTCTTCACCAGTAATCACCACCTCACCTGAGCGCAAAGCTGAAAGCGCAGTAAGAAAACGAGCAGTGGTTCCCGCCAAACGAGCATCAAGTACAAGTGGTTGTGTTTGCTCAACATCTAACGAAGATGCAAATCGTGCTTCATCTCCAAAGCGATCTATCTTCAGGCCAAGCTGGATCAGACCAGCAAGCATCGACTCCGTGTCGTCTCCACTCGGAAGGTTGCTCACCGTGCTCGTTCCTGTAGATAACGCGGCACATATCAGTGCGCGCGCTGCAACGCTTTTTGAACCAGGAACCCGAACAGTTGCATCGAGTAACGCGTTGAGAGGCTTAACCGCATGCGACTTGCTAGCGCTCATGTCAGTTGTTGAATTGATGGCCGAAACCCTCGCGCAATCAAACCACCTTTAAACACATCTTGACTCGCGCGATCAATCACTAACACCAAAATTCCTCGGTCGCCTTCAACTGAGTGAGCAACTTCAAAGTTCGCTGTATTCACGCCCAGCTCTGCTGCAAGCGAGAAGATTTCGGCCGCTGCACCAGCTCGATCGGGAATTGGTACGCGAACTTCAACTACATCAAGCAAATTGCTTACACGACCTGGCAAGTTTGAACGAGCGATTCGCGCGGTATGCAAGCGCTGCAACAACTCATCTGTCTTGCCTTCATCAACAATTTGGCGCATTGCCTGCAAGCCAATGATCATTGCGTCCAACGCACCAACTATTGCTTCACGGTTTTCCTTACACACATCTAGCCAAATAGCAGGATGTCCAGAGGCCACACGAGTCATATCTCGGAAACCACCAGCAGCTAATCGCAACACGGCAACGTGTTCTTCTGCGTGATCGTTGGCCAGTGACATCAATGTTGCAGCAGTGAGATGCGGTAAATGGCTGACGATTGCAACGAGCTGGTCATGGCGTTCCGCGTTGAGCACCACAAATTCGGCACCAAGTTCTTTAACAATTTGCGCAACATGAGCAAAGTTTGCATCGGGCGTTGTTGGAGTAGGTGTCAGAACCCACACAGCACCCTCGAACAAAGACGCATCAGCACCGGCCAATCCGATGAGCTCACTTCCGGCCATGGGGTGTCCAGCCACAAAGCGCGAATCAGTAATTTCGCGAACAATGTGCGCCTTCACCCCACCGACATCGGTTACTAATCCCGTGGTTGTTGCAAGAGCCCGCTTTACTTGCTCTGACACCGAGGAAACCGGGGTTGCAACAAAAGACACTTCTGCATCAGGATCTATCCCTTTGGCAGCGACTATCCCTAAAGACAACGCTTCGTCTTCAGTATCAGAACGAACGTCATTGCCCGTGACATGCCATCCGCGAGCAGTAAGCGCCGCGGCAAGTGATCCGCCAATCAGCCCAAGCCCAAAAATGTTTGCTCGTCGCTGGTTCACAGAGAAATATCGTACCCGAGCACTACTCGGCGACTGCCTCTATTAACAGTTTCACTTCGGCCTGTGTGAGATTGCGCCACTCGCCTGGTCGAAGCTTTTTATCCATGATGGGCCCAATGCGAGTACGAACGAGACGTATCACTGGATAGCCAACAGCGTCACACATCCGTCGAATTTGTCGATTCCTACCTTCGTGAATCACCATTCGAAGCACGCCCTCTTGCAACCTGCTTACCTCGGCAGGCGCGGTGACGCCATCGTCCAGTTCGATGCCGTTACGCAAGCGGTGAATTGCAACGTCGCTGACGTCAGCCGAAGAGATATCAACCTGTACGAGGTACTCCTTTTCAAGACCGTATTTGGGATGAGTGATTCGATTCGTGAGTTCTCCATCATTGGTCATCAGCAGCAGACCCTCAGAGTCACCGTCAAGTCGCCCAACCGGATATACGCGCGGCTCTGCCGGAACAAGGTCGACAACAGTTTCCCTATCGTGGGTATCAATTGCCGTACTAATCACAGATACTGGCTTGTTCAACAGGTAATACACCAGATCGGGGCGCACACCAACTGGCGCTCCATCAATTTCCACTAAGTCAACATTGACGTTGACTCTGCGACCAAGAACGGCCACCTCACCATTCACCGTTACGCGACCTTCCGCGATCAGCACTTCACATGCTCTTCGACTTCCCCAACCTCTCTGCGCAAGAACTTTTTGTAGACGTTCTCCGTCATCGTTCATTGAGCTTGTGGCGCAATTCGCAAACCCTGTTCGAGCGCTTCCACCACAGCAGCGTCCGGAACAAAATCAGCAATCGGTGGCAGAGCTGAAAGCGAATCGATACCTAGGCGCTCTAGGAATAACGCGGTGGTTCCAAACAACACAGCTTGACCAGGGCCATCATCACGTGAAGTCTCAGTGATGTAACCGCGAGCTTGCAGCGTTCGCATGACCGCGTCCGGATCAACACCGCGAATTGCCGCAACTTGTCCGCGCGAAATGGGTTGCTTATAGGCAATGATGGCGAGCGTTTCGAGTGCAGCAGAAGAAATACGTGCTTGCTGACTGTCGAGCACAAAGCGCTCAACATATGAAGCCACATCGTGATGAGACTGGAACCGATAACCGCCAGCAACCTTCACTAATTGAAAGCCATGGCCGGCCTCTTCATAGGTCGCTGCAAGTCGTTCGCACAGCCCCTCTACTGCTGCAACAGAAATTTCAAGCAACTGAGAGAGCAACGTTGGGTCAACCGGCTCCATTGCTACTAGCAAAATTGCCTCTAACGCGCGAACTGATTCAGCAGAGATGTTTTCTTCTGTCATGGGATCCTCTTCGTTATCCTTCATAATCATCAATTTGCAGTGCTGCAACAAACCCTGTGTCATCGCCAGCGGTCCATTGCACTTCAATTTCTCCAAAACGGTCGGACTGCTCTAGCGAGACTCTGCCTTGTTTGTACAACTCAAGAATGGCCAGGAATCGAACGACCACTTCAATTCGATCAAAAATCGCTTCAGTGATTTGTCGGAATGTGACCTTCCCCAACTTCGGCAACGTTTCCAACATTTCCATTAGTGCTTCAGCAACGCTGGCACGAATGGGTGCTACGTGGAAAAGATCAATCGATGTCGGTGGCTTCGGTTGCGTTACGCGTAAAAATGCACGCTGCAATCGGGCAGGCGTCACTCCATCGAGCATGTCTGGGAGCAGATCTGCGAAACGCTCATCAGGGCCAGAACGGCGAGCAAAGCTCAAACTCGCACGTTCTGTGAGTTGACTAAAAACAGATGCAACGTCTTTAAATGTCTTGCAATCAAGGAGACGCGCGAGCAAGAGGTCGCGCTCCGACCACATTGCCAACTCTTCGTCCAAGTCCATGTCGTCCCGACCAGGAAGCAATCGGCGCGTCTTCAATTCGACAAGGGTGGAAGCGATGAGGAGAAACTCTGTGGCCACATCGAGGTCGAGCATCTGCATGCGTTGAATCTCTTCGAGATAGGCCTCAACGATGCGGGTCAGTGATACCTCATGGATATCTACTTCCTCTTTCAAAATGAGGTGCAACAGGAGGTCGAACGGACCGTCGTAGACGGGGGTCGCTACCTCAAATGCCATGTCGACAGATTAGTTCACTAGACCGAAATGTCCTGAGCTCGTTGTACGGCTTGCACTAGCGTTGCACCGTGGCTCGCGTACTGTCCTGCATTCAGCCAACGGGCGAAGTCCATTTGGGCAACTACTTAGGCGCACTTCGCAACTGGGTTTCAGGCCAACATGCCAATGACGTTTTTCACGGCATTGTCGACCTGCACGCCCTCACCATCACCGACAAGCCAGGCGTACTTGGCAAGAACACGGTTGAACTTGCCGCAATGCTGTTCGCTGTGGGTCTCGACCCAAAGGTTGCCACGGTTTTCGTTCAATCACATGTTCCCGAACATTCGCAACTTGGCTGGATCATGGAATGCACCGTGAGTTTTGGCGAACTGAGCAGAATGACTCAGTTCAAGGACAAGTCGGCCAAGCGTGAAGCCGACTTTGTTTCTGCCGGTCTCTTCACCTACCCCGCCCTACAAGCTGCAGACATCTTGTTGTATGACGCAGCGGAAGTACCTGTTGGCGATGACCAGCGCCAACATATTGAAATCACCAGAGACATTGCCGTTCGATTTAATCATCGCTTTGGCGAAACGTTTGTCATCCCTATGGCTGTTACACCTCCCGCCGGTGCACGTGTCATGGACCTCCTTGATCCAACGTCGAAGATGTCGAAATCGTCCGAGACCGATGCGGGATGTGTGTATTTACTTGATGCCCCATCGGCTATTGAAAAGAAGTTCAAGCGAGCGGTTACCGATTCGGAGAACGACGTTCGCTATGACCGTGAGGCGAAACCCGGCATCGCCAACTTGCTCGATATTTTAAGTGCTGTCACGGGAACTTCTCCCCAGAAACTCGCCGATCAGTACACCCAATACGGAGCACTGAAGAGCGACTGTGGCGCGGCAGTTGCAGCAATGCTTGCACCAATTCAGGCGCGATACACCGAACTCATGAATGACAAAGCCGAGCTTGGTCGGCTGCTGCGCATTGGTGCAGAAAAAGCTGGAACTGTTGCGCAAGCCACGCTCGCTCGAGCGCACGATGCAATCGGGTTTTACCCGCGCTAAATATTGTCGGCCGAGCGAAACGCTGCGGCCACTTCTGCACTGCACGTTTGATTCAGCACTGCAAGTACTTCAATGTTTGATCCTGCGTGTCGAAGCATGGTGATGCCAATTTCTTCGTGTTGGTGATACAACGCAAATCGCTTCGTCCGCGGCCCGATCAAAGTTGCGATCACCCGCATCAACGTTGACAAATTGCTTTGAATCTTTCCAATGTCATGCAACAGCACACCGGCTATTTCATGGCGGGAAGAGTTGGGGCGTAATGCGATAAAGCGTCGTGCAACCGCAATGCTGTGGCGTCGATCTGCTTTAGTGAAACGGCACCACAAATCAAACTCGCCTGCCGAAAGCGCCGAACGAACCACGTCGAGTTCTGTTTCTGACACATCGCTACGCGACAATGACGACACGAATCGCTTAACAAGGTGGACAATGTGCTTCACGACTTCGAACCAGAAAATCCAATTCGAGCTCGCGGGTGAGACTCCCTGTACATATCGAACAACACTTCGTTATCAACACGCGTATACACCTGTGTGGTACTCACCGAAGCATGGCCCAGCAGTTCTTGGACGATACGTAAGTCAGCTCCGTGAATAAGCATGTGCGTTGCACACGAATGCCGAAGCACATGCGGCGAAATCTCATCGCCAACTCCTGCAATTCGTGCATACTTGCGAACAATTCCCCACGCAGCCTGTCGGCTGAGTCGTGTTCCTCGTGCACCAAGAAACACGGCATCGGCATGGTCACGTTTTGTCCATTGCTCGGGTTCCAGTAGCGATCTTCCACCTGCACCAAGCCAAACTTCTAGTGCGGTCTTGGCGTGACTGCCGAATGGAACGATGCGCTCTTTGGACCCTTTGCCAAAGAGACGCACCAATTGCGATTCCATGTCGAGATCTGAAAGCGACAGACCGCATGCTTCAGAAATACGGGCGCCTGTTGCGTACAAAAACTCAAGCAACGCTCGGTCGCGGAGTGCAAAGGAATCCACTCCGGTTGCTGCGGCCAAAATGCGCGACACGTCGTCTTCACTGAGCGCTTTAGGTATACCACTCGGAACCTTCACACCATCTACACCCGAAGTCGGATTATCTGGTCTCAATCGCTCTTCAACCAAGTATCGGTGCATCATTCGCACGGCGGCGTACATTCGCGCAACACTTTTCGCAGCTTTGCCCTCTGCTCGCAACGTTGCGATGTATTGCTCTATCTGCAGAGACTGTGCGGAAAGCACATCGTGTCCGCTTGTGGCAAGGAAAGCTTCGTATCGAACAAGATCGCGACGGTATGCCTCTATCGTGCGCGGAGACCTACCCTGCTCAATGGTCATCCAGGTGAGAAAACGCTCGCTGTATGTCAGCGAAGACATCGACAACTCGTCAAGCGCTAAGCGAAGGAGCTGCAGTTGGCTCTGCAACTGCTGGAGAGTTGTGCAAACGCACTACACGGTGTTGCAACGATGCGCCAATCAGTTCACGAAACAATGGGTGAGGTCGGTCGGGCCGACTCTTGAACTCTGGATGCGCCTGTGTGCCCACCCAGAACGGGTGATCCGAAAGCTCAATGAACTCTACGAGCCTGCGATCTGGCGATGAACCGCTGCACACAAAACCCGACTCTTCAAATCGAGCACGATACGACGAATTGAATTCATAACGGTGACGATGTCGTTCGCTGACAACAGGCTCGCCGTATGCGGCAGCAACCTTTGTTCCCGGTTCAAGTTGTGCGTAATAGGCGCCTAGACGCATCGTTCCACCCATGTCAGTCACATCACGCTGATCATTCATGATGTCGATAACCGGGTTTTGCGTAGTTGGATCGAACTCAGTTGAGTGCGCGTCGGTAAGACCAAGTACATGGCGCGCAAATTCGATAGTCATCACTTGCATTCCCAAACACAACCCAAGGCACGGAACACCATGTTCACGAGCAAACTCGGCAGCACGAATTTTGCCTTCAACACCGCGCGAGCCGAAGCCTCCAGGAATAACGATTCCATCTAGAGTTGCCAATTGCTCTTCTGCCAACAAACCTTCGACATTTTCAGCCTGAATCCACACCACTTCAACATTGGCTGCATGATGGAATCCTGCATGCTTCAAACTTTCAACCACCGACAAATAGGCGTCATGTAGTTCGACATACTTTCCGATAAGCCCAATACGAACCGGTGCAGTACTTGCTTCTACACGTGCAACCACTTCGCGCCATGGCCTGAGATCAAGCGGAGCTTCGATGCGCAGCACATCACAAATCTGCGTGTCAAGACCTTCATCGTGCAAAATGAGTGGCAGTTCGTAAATGTTGCGGGCATCTGCCGCGTTGATGACGTTCTTTTGATCAACGTCACACTGATTCGAAATCTTGCGCTTGAGCTGATCGCTAATTGGCTCATCACTACGACACACAATGATGTCGGGTTGAATACCGCGCGAACGAAGTTCGGTGACGCTGTGCTGTGTTGGCTTGGTTTTCTGCTCACCGCTTGGTCCGATAAACGGCACCAACGTGACGTGGACGTAACACACATTGTCGCGACCAACTTCGTTGCGAAACTGGCGGACTGCTTCAAGGAACGGCAAAATCTCAATGTCGCCAACGGTGCCACCGATTTCGGTAATGACTACATCAACATCTTCGGTAGCTAAGCGCTTAATTCGACGACGAATTTCATCGGTGACGTGCGGAATGACTTGAACTGTTCGCCCGAGGTAATCCCCCCTACGTTCAGCTGCCAGAACTGCCTGATAAATGCTTCCCGTAGTGGCATTTGACGAACGCGACAAGTTTTCATCGATGAAACGTTCGTAGTGACCGAGATCAAGGTCGGTTTCACCACCATCGTCGGTTACAAATACTTCACCATGCTCAAACGGGTTCATGGTGCCTGGATCAACGTTGATATACGGATCTAGCTTTTGCATGGTGACGCGCAATCCACGCATCTTCAATAGTCTTCCAAGCGAAGAAGCGGTTAAACCTTTTCCGAGGGAGCTAGCAACGCCACCTGTCACGAATACGTGCTTTGGCATTTTCGCTCTCCGTCCGCTCTCTAGGTTCTGTCGACGAACCGTTTACCTCACGACGGGAGATAAGCATAACCTGTCGACGACTACTGCCGAGAACGCTTAGGCGCCACCTGACTAATACGGTCGGATTTTCGACTATCTCGCAATAACTCGCGGGCATGTTCGAGCGCTGTTGCCTCCGCAACACCTCCCGAAAGCATTCTGGCGATTTCGGCAACGCGTTCTTCCTGACCCAATGTTGCAGCCTGAGCGAATGTCTTTCCACTACGAACCGACTTGGATACCTGAATGTGGGCAGTACCTGCGGCAGCCACCTGAGGCAAGTGGGTCACCACAAGAACTTGATGTCTCTTTCCCAGTTGCGCCAGGGCCTGCGCAACTGCAACGGCTGCCTCACCACCAATTCCTGCATCAACTTCATCGAATACCAATGTGTGAGGACCAGACGACAGCACTAGGCGTAACGCCAACATGGTTCGCGCCAGTTCTCCTCCCGAAGCAACCTTGGTCAGTGGCATGACAGGAGAACCTGGGTTAGCCGCCAGCAGAAACACCACTTCATCTCCCGGATCTGTACCAACAGCAACTTCAATCACTGCATGAGCCATTGCCAACGTACGAAGATTCTTTTGTACCTGCTGAGCCAGAGGTCCAGCGCCATCGCGTCGGGCCTTACCGACAACTGCTTGAGCAGCTTCCAATTTCCGCACGGCAACTTCCCGCTCCTGATCAAGCGATGCTGCCCGCGCCTCAAACGATTCCAACTCGGCTAAACGTAGGGCACTCGCTTCGCCGAACTGAATAACGTCAACAAGTGAATCGCCATATTTGCGCCGCAAGTCAACAAGAAGTTGTCGCCGCTGGCGAACCGCATCAAGGCGTGCCGGGTCTTCTTCAATTGATTCGGCTTCGTCACGAATGTCTGCTGAGACATCTTCCAACTCGCCCTGCAACGCCTTCAACCGAGCAACGAAACCTGCAAAAGGCTCTTTGTGGCTGAGCGCCGCAATTGCCGTGCCCAAATGGTCAGTGGCTCCCGAGTCCTCTGCAAGCGAGGCAACTGCCTTCCATAGTGCTTCCCGGTAATTCACGGCATCTGCAAGTACATCTTCTTCGCGCGAAAGCTGCTCATCCTCGTCGGCACCCTGCAGAGCTGCTTCAAGGATCTCATTCACTTGGAACCGCAGGAGATCAATTTCGCGAGCGCGCATACGATCGTCGCCTCCCAAGGTGGCAAGTGCGGCATCAATTTCCGTAACTGCCGCGCGCGCAGCGCGCAATGGTTCAAGATCTACTTTGGCGAATGCGTCGAGTGCCTCACGTTGTGCCTTTGCGCCAAGCAAACTCTGGTGCGCATGCTGACCATGCATATCCACCAGATCAAGGCCATGCTCGGCCAACTGACCAACTGTTGCCAGCCGACCATTTACATATGCACGCGATCGTCCATCGAGAGGAATCGTTCGGCACAAGATCACTTCTTCTTCACCCAACACAAAACGACCTTCAACGCGTGCCTCAGTTGCGCCAGGGCGAATCATTCCCGCATCGGCTCGACCACCAACCAGCAAATTAATTGCTTCAACAATCATGGTCTTTCCGGCACCAGTTTCACCTGTAAGCGCAACCAAGCCTTCTGATAACTGCAAGTCGAGAGTGTCGATTACTCCAAGATTTTCAATGTGTAGCTCGGTGAGCACTATTCGTCTCCCAAACCAAACTTCGCTCGCACGATTTGGTGAAACTTTGGCTCTTTAAACAACCGAATGAAAATTGCCTGACAGGTGTCTGGCGCGTACACGACTAAGTCGTCTTGCGAGAGGCTTGCTACTCCACGACCATCTATTGCTAAATCTACTGGACGAGTTCCCACAACTTTGATGTGTACCGACTCATGTGGATCGAGGACGAGTGATCGATCAAACAACATGTGCGGAGAAACCGGCGTGATCAGTAACGCACGATGGCGAGGTGAAACAACTGGGCCACGAGCACTCATGGAATATGCGGTGCTTCCGGTTGGCGTGGAAACGATGACACCGTCGGCCGAATAGCGTGCAAAGTCTTGGCCATTGATTACTAAGTCCAACCAAATGGTGTGTCCAGATTGATGTTTTTCGAGCACGGCTTCATTTAGTGCACGCCACGAAACCGAAGCCGATCGATCTGCTTTATGTAGCGTGACGCTGAGCATCATGCGTGCATCAATGACGTAATCAGTACCTGAAACTCCGGTTTCCCATTTCGTCAACGCATCAATCAACTCGTCGGGATCAATTTCAGTGAGATAACCCAATGTCCCTACGTTCACGCCAAGGATTGGTACTGGTGCACCATCCAGCATGTGCACGGCACGCAACACTGTTCCGTCACCACCGAGGCTGACGACCAAGTCTGCGTCCATTGGATGACGTGGGTTTGCGAGTTCTGGACAGTTCAATGCTTGCGCATCGAAATCGTTCATCCACAATTCGTGACCGCGACCAGTTGCCCACGAACGCAGATCTTCGAGCAAGCCAGGTATCTCGGTGCGTGAGTGATGCGCGATGACGAAGATGTTGGTCATTATTTACTCACCGGCTGCACGTTCACGCCTTAAACCTATACCAGACCAAATATTCAACATTGCCCTCAGCGCCGTGAATCGGTGACTCAATGCAACCATTCACCTCCCACCCCTGAAATGCAAAGGATTCGTTGACCTCCCCAATCACGCGATCGCGAATGCCCTGGTCGGCGATAACGCCTTTACTCTTGTCCACTTCACGCTTCGTCGCCTCAAATTGTGGCTTGACCAGCACGACAAGATTGCCGTTTGGTGAGATGCGAGCCGTGAGAGCTTGGCTGACTGTCGTCAATGAAATGAACGACAAGTCAGCCACCACTACATCAAAAGCTTCTCGCAACGGTTCTGGCAGATCTTGAGTGTCGTTCAGCAATTGTCGAACGTTGAAGCCGTCGATAACGATCACACGCTCGTTGCTTGCAATTCGTTCATGAATTTGGGACTTGCCGACATCAATTGCAACCACCTGTTTTGCACCGCGTTGCAACAGGCAATCGGTAAATCCACCAGTTGATGCTCCAGCATCGAGTGCGCGTTGATCGACAACATCAATACCAAACGCTGCAAGTGCTGATTCCAATTTGATGCCACCGCGTGACACAAATTGATCAGCAACTTTCACCAATATTTGATCCGATGGTGCAACCTGCCTGCTGTGCGTGAGCACCACAGAGCCATTTACCAACACCACGCCATCCTTTATGAATTTCTGTGCAGCTTCGCTACTTTCCGCAAGACCGCGTTGTACGAGTGCTGAATCAATACGAATACGACGAGTGCTCACGATCTACTGATATCTCTCAATCATGAAGTTGGCAAACGATGCCAAGTTTTCCCCCTCAAAGTCGGCATCAATTACTTCATCTTTGCTAGGCGCTACTCCGCTACGAACGTGAGCAAAATGACATCCGATTGTGCGCGCAAAAGCGCCGTCGGTAGAAATCCGATCTCCAACCATCCACGCATTCGCCATGTCATCATCGCCCAGTACATTGCGCACCAGGTTTGCCATCGGCGCATACGGTTTGCCAGCGACAATAGGTTGCACGCCACTTGCCGTTGCAACTGCCGAAACTATTGCGCCACCTCCGGGAATCACGCCATCAGGAGTTGGATACGTTGCGTCATCGTTTGTTGCAATAAATCGGGCGCCGTTTCGAATTGACGCTGACAAATGTGTTAATCCAGCAAAGTCAAACGTTCGATGAAAGGCCACTACCACAGCGTCCACTTCTATATCTTTCGGAAGGTCTGGATCGTCGGAACGTCCAACTAAAATGGCGCCAGCATCGGCAATGGCCTTCATCACTCCTGGTCCACCGCACGTCAATACGCGCTCACCTTTGTGTAGCAGCGCACCTGCAGACTGAGAAGCTGTAACCACATCGCCAATTGCTGGAATGCCAATACGTTCGAGAACAGTTGCTTGATCATGTGCTGATGCATGCGAATTGTTGGTAACAAACAGAACACGGTGCCCCGCTTCGCGCAGTCTGCGGATGGCATCGACCGAACCCGGAATGGGTTGGTGCATAAGCCACACGACCCCATCTAGATCGCACAAAATTGATGGCTTCAATGGCACACTGTATTGTGCCTCGTTTTGAACCATTTCAGGCGCTCCGTTATGAGCGCACTAGCGAACTTCATAATGTCTGCGCGCCGCCTTATGACGTACTTTCCGATGCCGACCGCAGTGCATTGGCCAATAAACACATAAACAACATTGTTCATATCGACATGCCCATTTCTGCTTCGGGTAATGCATACGAGCATGCTGCATTGGTGCTGAACCAGTGGATCGGCGAAGGCGTACTGGTGAGAGATGCAACTCCTTCCTACACGCTGTACCGAATGCAATTCACCGATTCAACGGGAAAGCCTCGCAACGTTGTTGGTGTTATTGGTGCATTGGAAGTGGTGGATGAGGGCGCTGGTGGAGTGCTGCCCCACGAACGCACTACCCCGAAGGCCAAAACCGATCGACTTGAACTCACTCGCGCAACCGATGCCAACTTGTCCCCCGTATGGGGTTTGTCCCTGGCTGCTGGCTTATCTGACTTGCTTACTGAACCAGCTGAACTACTTGGGCAACTCACCGATGACCTAGGTGTCGTACATAGCGTCGAACGAGTAACAGACCGAGAACGAATCGATCAAATATCTGCCGCTGTTACCGCACACCCGGTAGTTATTGCCGATGGACATCATCGTTACGCCATCAGCCGGACATACCGCGATGAAGTTCGTATTCGCACGAATAGCAAAACAACTGGCGCCGAACTCACCATGACGTACATCAACGAACTCATCGATGAACAGCTCAGCGTTGCCGCTATCCATCGCTTATATGAGGGCATCTCCTACAAGGAATTAGCTTCCGCTCTTTCGCCGTTTTTTATCATCAACGACGCAGACCCAGTTGGACCTACCACGCTGTCACACATGAACGAGCGCGGATCCCTGTGCCTCATTGCGAAAACCGGACGGACACACTGGCTAACTCCAATTACCGAAAAATTTGCAGGTGTTCGCAACCTCGACAGCGCCTACTTAGAGCACGCACTGTCAACGGTGAATCATGAAGTTCGCTACCAGCATGGAGTGACCGAAGTTCAACACGAACTACAAACAAGCAATGCAACAGCTGCGATCTTGATTCGCCCAGTAAGCGTGGCCGAAATTCAGCGCACGGCAAATGAAGGTTTGCTCATGCCACCGAAATCAACATTCTTTTCGCCGAAGCTACGAACAGGGTTCGTATTGCGGGAGATGAAAACGCGTTAGTGCGAACCGATTGCCGCAAGGCGATCGCGGATGTCAGAGAAATCTGGATCGTTGTGTGCAATCTTCTTGAACCATTCGCGTGCGTTAATTACGTCGCCTGAACGGTCGTACAAGTCGGCAAGTACGTACCACTCGCGTAAGTGGTGCTCACGAACCTTTGCAGGATCCTTCTTCGTCTGCTGCATGATGCGAACGGCATTTTGAATGTCGCCCTTATCGGCTTGAGCGCTTGCTGCAACGATTCGGCCCTCAGCAACAATTGCTGGGTCCGGTGAAGCGTCCTTCAACTCTTTCCACAATTCGTCAACCTTCTCGTAACGCATAAGCGCGCGATAACAGTCAGCAAGAACGGGGTGGTTCAACGTTGAAGCAGGCATCGCAGCTCGTGCCTTTTCTAAATGATCAGCAGCATCGCGCCACTGACCCAAGCGGTACAACGAAAGACCGGCTATTTCGTGAATGAGGTGTACTCCCTCACACTCGCGTGTGATTGGAATGATGATGCGCTTTGCATCCTGGTAACGACCCTTTTCAAATGCATCGAGTGCAAGAGCAAGCTTGCCGATGAGGCGCTTTGCGGCTTGATCGCCAACAATGCCAGCGATCTTCTTGCCAACAGTTGCTTCTACATGTGCGAGAGCTGGTGCTGATGCACGCTTTTCGTCACGCTCTAAATGGATTGGTGCATCGTTGTCACGACTACCCGATCCACGGCGTGGCGCTCGGGTTGATCCCTCGTCCTTCCAACGCTCTTGTTGATGATTGTTGCGCGGTGCTGCATCGCGATCGTTACGTCGGCCACCTGTGCGTGAACGAACCTGATCAGCGCGACGCTGCGCATCGGTTTGTGGGCGCGCCGGACGATCATCGAAACTGCGTGCGCGACTTGGACGATCATCATCGCCACGTGGACGACCTGGACGCGAATCGCGATCACCGAAGCGACCACCCGATGACGGACGACTAGAACTTGGGCGACCACGACCGGCTGGACGATCATCATCACGACGCGGACGCGACGGACGATCTGGGCGATCTCCGAAACGACCACGTGTTGCTGGACGATCATCATCACGACGCGGACGCGACGGACGATCTGAATCGAAACTGCGTGCGCGACTCGGACTATCATCAACACCACGTGGACGACTTGGACGCGAATCGCGATCGGCGAACCTGCCTCCAACTAATGGACGACCAGACGACGGACGTCCCGAACTTGGGCGACCCGAAGATGGACGACCGCGACCGGCTGGACGATCATCGCCACCGCGCGGACGTGATGGACGATCTGAATCAAAACTTCTTGGACGACTTGGACGGTCATCATCGCGACGCGGACGACTTGAACGGTCATCACCACTGCGTGGACGGGAAGGTCGTGAATCGTCACGACGAGGGCCTCTGGCTCCAGCGCCACTTGGGCGTGATGGACGGGCTGAATCACTATCTCGTCTTGGGCGACGCGGACCGCTTCTGTCTGGTGTAGGCACCCACCAATACTACCGTCACATCGATGTCATTCGGCGGGAGACTACAACACGCACACGATCACACCAAATTGAATCGAATCAATCGTGATTACGGGCATCAACGACAAAAGCCCCACGCTTTCGCGTGAGGCTTTTGTTCAAATTAAATCTGGCGGCGTCCTACTCTCCCAGGGGGTCTACCCCCAAGTACCATCGGCGCTGACGGGCTTAACTGCCGTGTTCGGAATGGGAACGGGTGTGTCCCCGTCGCTAAGGCCACCAGAAATCTATTGTCAGTTGAGACGTACACGATGAAACATCGCGTTCGAGTCTCAAGGACTCCAGAGCAAGCACGAGCATAAATCCAAGCCCTCGGCCGATTAGTACCGGTCAGCTAAAGATGTTGCCATCTGTACACTTCCGGCCTATCAACGTGGTGATCTCGCCACGGGCCTTACTGCATTGACTGCATGAGTGATCTCATCTTGGAACGGGCTTCCCGCTTAGATGCTTTCAGCGGTTATCCCTTCCGGAGGTGGCTAATCAGCCGTGCCCTTGGCAGGACAACTGACACACCAGAGCTCCGTCCGTCCCGGTCCTCTCGTACTAGGGACAGCCTTCCTCACATCACTTTCGGCTGCGGCGGATAGGGACCGAACTGTCTCACG
>JALQUZ010000139.1 GCA_023263695.1 Ilumatobacteraceae bacterium | reverse complement strand
AAGGACCTCACTGCGTGGGAGCAAGTGATCACTGATGATTGCACTAACAACGACCTCTATTGCGTGGGTACTCCTCATCGTCGTCACTGCGGGCTTCATCGTCTACGCCGTTCTTAACGGTCGCTCAGCTCGCGAAGAGCTCGGCTCAGAAATTGAGCTCGCCCCAAACCGAAAGAAATATCTCGAAGACGAAGAACTTGAGGGTCGTCGTCTTGAAATGGTGCAGTTCACCGGAGTTGTTCTTCTTGCCATCACGGTGATCGCCCTTCCTCTCTACTGGGTGTTTGAACCAGCACGTCAGGCCGGAGCAGTAGAAGCCCAAGAAGAGATCTTCGTTGACTGGGGCGAGCGTTTGTTCGCTCCGACCGCAGAGGGCGGATTCAACTGCGCAGGTTGCCACGGTGGATACGCCGGTTCCGGTGGTGAAGCAGCATGGAACGTCACCGACCCAGTGACGGGTGAAGTCGAAGCAGTGAACTGGAAGGCTCCAGCACTGAACAACATCTTTTACCGCTTCGATGAAGATGAGGTTCGATTCATTCTTGTTTACGGGCGTCCGTTCTCACCGATGAGCCCTTGGGGTGTTGAAGGTGGCGGGCCGATGAACGACCAGCAGATCGATACCTTGATTTCGTACCTCCACTCGATTC
>JALQUZ010000138.1 GCA_023263695.1 Ilumatobacteraceae bacterium | reverse complement strand
AAGCCACATTAAATCTATATTCTGGTTCTGCATACATAATAATTTCAAAGTCTGTAATGTCTGGAAACATGGTGATGCTATCTGATTTGACACCAAACGGTCTAGAATAACAAAGACTACGCATACACTTACTATGTATTGGATCTTCATAACAAGTATGACCTGCAGTGTCTTTTTTCCATGCAGCTATTTTTAAATCTAATTTTGATTTATCCCAAGGTGTCTCTAGATAATTATAATTTGCATTTGCAACATGGTCAGGCCATTTATCTTTGTATTTCTTTTTAGCAAAGACCATGTAGTTGTACATAAATCTATCTCTACCATCATCTAATTTTCTTTTCGAACAAAGTGCTAGACATGGTGGACCATCTTCAAATTCTTCGTTTGTGCCAACTAAAATATTTTTATATGTTTGATCAACTAGTTTATCTAGTTCTTGTTTACCTATTCTGCTTTGTTCTGCTATTTCAAAAAATTTCTTTATGTCTAATTTGTTATTATCTTTATCAACTGCATATCTATTTGAGTGACCATTATTAAAGTATGGTAGGTTTATAAAATTACCTGGTTTAATTTCTCCTTTATCATCTTCCTTTAGTTCTTTCTGTTTTGGAAAAACCTCTGTGTCAGGATCTAATCCTAAAGGCAGTAAAAAAGACT
>JALQUZ010000137.1 GCA_023263695.1 Ilumatobacteraceae bacterium | reverse complement strand
TTTCAGACCGTCCCGCATTAAATGTAAAGCAATTCGAGATCCAAGCGGGTTATACTTATAGCGGGGCTGTTACTAAAGTACTGAATGGAAGTAGAAACATAACAAAAAAATTAATTGATAAAATCAAACCAACATTAAAACTATACGGCTATGAGCAATAAAGAAATTTTAGCAGAACTAAAGAAACACCCTAATAACAACCTTAAAGAGGTGGCAAATATTACGGGGATTGATTTAATTAAAATCAAAAAGGCGCAACTGCAAATGACTAAACGTTGCATAAAACGTGATAGTCCGCTTTGGGATTTACAAAAATATTGCTTATAACGTAAAGGTGCTTTGCGTTCGTTGCCGAACCGAAGCGAAAAACTTAAATTTTTAAACAAACAATATTATGAGTACAGAACTTGAAAATAAGCCGTTAGACGGCAATGACGCAAAACTGCCTGTTAGCGGATGGCGATGGTTTGATGCTGTAATTAAATTCAAAGATGGAAACATCTGTAATTACGCAAGTACAACTAATGGAAGTATAGAAGATGCTAAAAAGCAGGCTGCAAATGTAGTTATTGGACAAACAGCAGAAATTTTGTCTATAGCTTTCCGCTAACAGGCTACGGCTTTGCGATGCCGCTTTGGGATTTACAAAAATATTGCGAATAACGAGCC
>JALQUZ010000136.1:288-717 GCA_023263695.1 Ilumatobacteraceae bacterium | reverse complement strand
CAGTTCAGTACGCTAAAGATCGCACGCAATCAAAAGATTTGGCAGGTTCTGACGGTCCGGTTGCCATCATTCATCACCCAGACGTTAAACGCATGCTGATGACCATGCGTGCATACACTGAAGGTGCACGTGCTATGGCATACGTGGCTGCTGCGGCTAGTGATCAAGCGCACTTCAGCCCAGATGAATCAGTGCGTCAGACTAACTTGGCTTTGTATGAGTACTTGGTGCCTATTGTTAAGGGCTTCTCTACAGAGATGTCGGTGGATGTTGCTAGTCTAGGCGTGCAAGTTCATGGTGGTATGGGTTTCATTGAAGAGACTGGTGCAGCTCAGTTTTATCGCGATGCTCGCATCTTGCCAATCTATGAAGGCACGACCGCGATTCAGGCGAATGACTTAATTGGCCGTAAAACTTATCGCGATGGCG
>JALQUZ010000136.1:0-278 GCA_023263695.1 Ilumatobacteraceae bacterium | reverse complement strand
CGGTAAGGTTGCCAAACATATAGCGCAGTTGATTCAGGCAACAGAAGCTGAGTTATCGAAGAGTCAAACCCCAGCGGCAGTAGCGATGCACAAGCATCTTTCTGCAGCTCGAGTATCTTTTGAGTCTGTAGCTGATTATGTGGTGGCTAACTTTAAATCGGACACTAAAAATGTGTTTGCTGGCAGTGTGGCCTATTTGCGCTTGGCTGGTTTGCTCGTATCCGGTTGGCAAATGGCGCGCTCATTAATCGTGGCTGAACAAAAGTTGGCTGATGATC
>JALQUZ010000135.1 GCA_023263695.1 Ilumatobacteraceae bacterium | reverse complement strand
TTAATTAATGAAGCAACTTTATTCTCAAAACTGGAGTGTGATTGAACAATGTACCAATTTTTCATTAAATACTCACCTTTAACAACAATTCTAAGAAGAATTTAAGAACCTGATCTAAAAAAAGAAAAAATAAAGACATTACTACCGCCATAACAAATACCATTAAAGCACCTTGCAAAGTTTCTTTCCAAGTAGGCCAAGTAACTTTAAAAGCCTCTTGTTTTACTTCTTGAATAAATTTAATCGGGTTCTTCATAATTCTTTAGCTCAAATTGGCAGGAGCGGAGGGACTCGAACCCTCAGCCTCCGGTTTTGGAGACCGGCGCTCTACCAATTGAGCTACACTCCTATTTATAGAGTTACTCTATAATTTTAGTTACTACTCCTGCTCCAACAGTTCTACCACCTTCTCTAATAGCAAAGTTTAATTTTTCTGCCATTGCAATAGGTGTAATCAGTTTAACAGTGAATTTAGCATCATCACCTGGCATAACCATTTCTGTACCTGCTGGTAATTCTACTTCTCCTGTTACGTCTGTTGTTCTAAAATAAAACTGAGGTCTATATTTTGTAAAGAAAGGAGTGTGTCTTCCACCCTCGTCTTTTTTAAGAATATAGGCTTGAGCTTCAAATTTAGTATGAGGAGTTATTGATCCAGGCTTACAAAGAACTTGACCTCTTTCAATGTCAGTTCTTTCAATACCTCTCAATAAAATTCCTACGTTATCAC
>JALQUZ010000134.1 GCA_023263695.1 Ilumatobacteraceae bacterium | reverse complement strand
GAAGAGAGAGAGGCTCACGTGTCGTTAGAGTCTAAACTTGCGAAAATCGAAAATGAGTTCTTTTTTGATACAATTTGAATAAAATAATGCTTGACTTTTAGCTCCAACGGTGCTATAATATCGGTACAAACTCAAAAAAAGGAAGAAAATTATGTCAATATTCGCTGTTAATGCAGTAACCTCAATCAACGGATCATACCTCAGCATGCGTGAGCAGGCTTTGGGCATGGATCGTCACACGCTGAGCCACGATGGCAAGCTGGAACGTAAGGAAACCGTCATCCGTGAGGTGGAAAAGTGGACTCCATCGACTCTAGGCAAGGTTCTGAGTGACCAGAAGCTCCTAAAGTACGACCTCCTCGCTCGGAATGTACTCAAGGAAGCCGGAATGACCCCTCAAACTGAGTGCGAAGTCGGTTTCGATGGTAAGCAGAAGCAAATCCGAGTCGGGGACAGTATATTCCTGCAGGTAGGCACTCAATATCATGGGGATATTGCCTAAAAGTGAAAATAATGCTTGACATTTAGGCCAATAGGTGCTATAATGTAAGCATAAAATGAAAAAAGAGGAAAAAAACATGTTATATACGATCAATTTTACTCTCTTCGGAGACGATAATTCAAAAAATGACCTCACCCGCCGTGTGGTCACCGATTCAATGGCTAAAGCTGAGGCAGCAGTGTATAGCTGCTACGGCAATAGCTTGACAATTAACTCAATTTCGATCCA
>JALQUZ010000133.1 GCA_023263695.1 Ilumatobacteraceae bacterium | reverse complement strand
CCTTCAAGGTCGCAGCGTTATTCTCGTTGGTCACCTATGTCGTCTTGTTAACAGCGGGAGTCATGTTGTGGCGAGTAGCGGATGCCACGGGGACAATTGCCAACGTCGAACGTTGGTTCACCCAATTTGGTTGGGAAACCTTCGAACTTCACGGCGATGAAATTTTTGGGGCCGCCTGGGTGATTGGTTTGTTCTTGGTTGTGGCAGCAACCGGAGCAGCGGTGCTGTTTGCGACCATTTTTAATCTCATCAGTGACGTTGTCGGGGGAGTGCGACTCTCGGTACTTGAGGAAGAGGTCACCGAACGCACCTTCGACCCGATTGAGGCGTTTCGTCGACGTCGCCCCGATTAAGTCAGGTTGAGGTTCGGGCACGAGCGCCGATAGCGTTTCCGTTCTGCCGGGGCTATAGCTCAGTCGGTTAGAGCGCATCCCTGATAAGGATGAGGTCACAAGTTCGATTCTTGTTAGCCCCACTGGAACCCCTGCTTCGGCGGGGGTTTTGTTGTTTTCGTCAGAACGCATCGTCAGGAATAAGGCATTGCACTGTGCCCTACGGCAGACTATTCCGATGCGTTTTGCCCGTCGACTCATCTCAGCATTCATCATGACGATTGCGGCTGCGGGTGCGATCCGAGTGAAGGGCAAGGGAGGAACACCCCCACGACATGGTGGCTGGCGACCAGTTCGCATTCCTCCGAACGACGGTGATGCTAAATGACCGTCTGGCTTGCAGGCAATGGAG
>JALQUZ010000132.1 GCA_023263695.1 Ilumatobacteraceae bacterium | reverse complement strand
CTGCGTCGCCAGGCAGATAACTTTATCGAGCTCGACGAACTCAGAGACGTTGTTGGTCGACCTCCACGTGAACCACGTGAGGACCAACCAGTATCAGCAGAAGCTGAATAAAACAGGGCGGGGTTTTCCCCGCCCTTTGTTTTTTAGACCAGTAACGAATTCATTAGACTGCACCGCTGGACAGAACCCAGCCATCCGACTACCTCTCAGCCTATGACCAAATCGCCTTTGACACTCTATCTCGCTGCACCCCGCGGATTTTGCGCTGGTGTAGACCGCGCTATTAAGATCGTTGAAATGGCGATCGAAAAATGGGGTGCGCCCGTCTATGTGCGACATGAGATTGTACATAACAAATTCGTCGTAGATAGCTTGCGCGATCAAGGTGCGGTTTTTGTCGAAGAGCTGGATGAATGTCCGCCTGATCGCCCTGTGATCTTCTCTGCTCATGGTGTTCCTAAATCGGTGCCCGCCGACGCCGAACGTCGCAATATGGTCTATGTCGATGCCACCTGCCCTCTGGTGTCTAAGGTTCACATTGAGGCCGCCCGCCACGCGGATGAAGGCCTGCAGATGATCATGATCGGCCACGCTGGACACCCTGAAACCATTGGCACCATGGGACAACTGCCAGAGGGCGAAGTCCTCTTGGTCGAAACAGTGGATGATGTCGCAACGGTCGAAGTGCGCGATCCAGCCAAATTAGCCTACGTGACGCAAACCACGCTGTCCGTTGACGACACCAAAGACA
>JALQUZ010000131.1 GCA_023263695.1 Ilumatobacteraceae bacterium | reverse complement strand
CATCTGTTGTGTAGTATTTTCATTATTACCAAAAAAATAGTGTCTTCTGTTTGTATCCAATCCATCTGTAATTGTTTGTAAAAAGACTTTGTATCCATCAACTCTTGAAAATTTCTTTTTTGTAAGAAATGTAAGTGCTTTTGCTACTGGAAAACCATCAGGTGTTTTTACAGTAAAGTTGTTTATTAAATTTCTAATAGATTTGTCTCTAACACTTCTAACCAATGTATTGGCATTGCAAATTGCAACACGATTATTTGATGAAAAATTCAATATTTTTGAAACTTCATTTATATTTGTTTCAGTAATGTTCGTTTCAAGTACCTTAGTTGTTTTCATTGTTGCAACTATTATATAAGTATAAAATTTAGTTTAGAAGAAATTCTTGCGCCTGTGGCTCAACTGGATAGAGCATCTGACTTCGGATCAGAGGGTTGGGGGTTCGAGTCCCTCCAGGCGTGCTAAAAGCTTTCAAATAATTCTATAATTTTTTTAGCCCTATTATCCAAAGAGATTTCTTCTGAGTCAATTTCTTTAAAATCTGAATTGCATGCTTCTTTGACAGCTTCTACAAAAGAATCTTTGTTGTTTTCAAAATAGAATATATTTTCTTGATTTGGAAGAACTCTATGAGAAGGGAAATCTATAGCAACAACACAAAGGCCTGCAGCCAAGTATTCAAAATACTTTAATGGGGATGTAAAATATTTAGAGTGTTTGTCTGGTGCATTTATTAAAAGACCTACAGACGAAGACAATAATTCTTGTACAATT
>JALQUZ010000130.1 GCA_023263695.1 Ilumatobacteraceae bacterium | reverse complement strand
AAATAGAGTAGCTAGCGCCTTTACAGTGCAGTCGTTACGCTCTCTATACTTAGTGCTGATTTCCTGTAGCTCATTGAATGTCTGCATAGTGCATCCTCCTTAGTGTGTCAATACTGAGCACTGTGTCAATGCCCACTAGTGACACACCGTAGCCAGTGTGTGTATGTTGCTGGATTGTCTGCCCGTTGCAACCACACTGGCCTTGGTGGTGTCTGCTGTCACATTAGCTCGCTGTCTGCTGTAGTTCGTTTCCAGTACTGGATACCCAGTAGTGATACGCTCACGCTACGGCTCAAGTCTGCCCGTGCCCTCTGTTAGAACCCTCCGAGGCGAGGTCGGAATTACAAGTACTCGGTGTTCCGCTAGCGGGTATCCGCCGTTGGCCTTTCCTTAACCACTTGAGTCCACTATACGCCTATTGACTGCCTGTGTCTATAACGTTTCATGAATAGTCATTATTCATTTCATGAATGCCATTTACTATGCAACTATCGTGCCAACTTTTCTATTTTCAACGATCTTTTTTTTCTAATGCTAAGGTACTGCCTAGCCTTAACGTGGCTCAGAACGCCATACAGAGCCTCTGAGAGGCATTACTGATTAGTACTGTATAGCTATTCAGTATTGACAAATAAAACTTACTTGATCTAGGTAATTAGTGCTTGACATAGTACTGTATAGTATTCTAGCGGGTGCTACATAGCCCCACACTTCCACCCATGCAAGAACTATGCCAACTATGCAGACCATGCAAGAACTATGCCAACTATGCAGACTGTCATGAA
>JALQUZ010000012.1:241-34117 GCA_023263695.1 Ilumatobacteraceae bacterium | reverse complement strand
CGACTTTCGGCAAGTCGTTTCTGAAATCCAATTCCTCCAGCATCTTGGCTGATGTTTGGACTATTCAACTTCCACCAATCAATCTGCGACGACGCGGCGTCTTCGTGTGCATGATGTATTCGAAGAAGAACCTTCGAACGTACTTCGGGGAGCAGACCATCAATGGTTGACTTCAAGTGATCAAGGTATGTTGAACTCTCTGATGTATCTGAAAACATTGATCGCGGGTACTTCCAAAGCTGGTCTGTAATAACAAGCAACAAACCACTGCGGTTCGGTAAATGTAATGTTCGACGAACCAGCGGTAGCGCGAACCCTCTATATGTAGGACCGCTCGATTCCCATCCCCAAGTGATGTATCTGTCGGCGACCAGTGTTTCGTGGCGTTCTGAGAACGAAGGAAATTCGGAGATTCCATAATTTCCACCGTGCTGCGCGAGGACTAGTCGACAGCCGTTTTCCGCCGCCAGCGCTGTCCAATAATTAAACACGTCGTCGTAGAGATGGCGATTAGCGGTAAAAACAATTCGAGGAAAATTTCTTGAATTCCATGGTTTTGCAGAATGAGATAGAGAGTTGTATCCCTCTATGTAAACGTTCGGCATATATCTTGGAAGTAACGCAAGAACAGTCTCAGCATTGCTAGACAATGATTCCCTTGTCCTGCTTATGAGACCGCGCTTCTGATGGCTATTAGTTGAGATAGGTATTTGCGAATATCTGAGATGCCGTGGGAGTCGACCAAATCGGAGCTGGAGCAAACTCTCAATACAACGAGGCAAATAGGTGGCAGAAATGAATGGCTTACCCAGTTTCGCTTTTGTGATCTGAGTTGGTTGGATCTCACGAGTCGGCCTAGATACAGCAGTCTGAATTGAGAACTCTTTCGAGTTCCTAAGCACATCTGCATGGAGCGATTCAACGAAGTTTGTGGTCTTTGCAAGTTGATTGAATTCTCTGAGTGAAACTGAAGGCTGAGTTTCTGTAAAAAGGTTTTCGAATTCGCGATGCTGATGCGTGTCGTAAACACGAAACATAACCATGTCAACAAACTGTTGAAGCCATGGACCGACAAAAATGTTCCAGTATCTAGTGCTGAATTGAACAGAATGAATCTCGTTGAGATTCAACGCAACTTGGTCTAAAACCTGCCGAAACACGACGCTTGTTTCATCGAACCACTCAGACTTGGAATCAATCAACGACAGTGATCCTTAATTCAATCGCTTGAAGCCTGAGCTACACGTCGGACCGTCAAGCAGAGCATTTACGTCACGTCCGTCTTCACAGTCTTTGATTAATGCAAAGACAGGTTCAAGTTCAGCAAAGAAACGGTCAACAATTTCCTTCGTGTGTACAGTCGCAACATAAACACTCGTTCCAGCAAGATATGACTTTTTCAGCATCTCTTGTGTAATAAGCGTCTTGTATTCAAGTGCGAACTTCGAGTCAACTGAAAAGGAAGTCAGTGCAGGTAACCCACTGGTTTTAATAGCAATTCCGGTTGATTTGGCAATTGATTTCCATTGTTCGGTGATGTAAAGGCCCATCTTGGTAATGATTTCCCAAGATTTTGTTTGTTCCATTACATCAAGTGTTGCCAGAGCAGCGGTAGGCCCAATCCGCTCAGTCCAGAATGTGCTGCTGATGAATGTGTTTTGGGCTGCTTCCATTACGGACCGCTTACCGAGAACTGCGGTGATTGCGTATCCATTGCCTAATGCTTTGCCAAACATTGCCATGTCTGGTTCAACGCCGTACATCTTGTGGAGTCCGCCAAATGTTTGTCTGAAACCAGAAGTGCATTCGTCAAACATCAACACAATTCCATGTTTGGTGGCGAGGTCACGAACCTTCTGCAAGAAGTCATCTTCCGGACCAAAGTTTCGTGAAACTTCCATCATGATTGCACCTAACTCATTTGTTGAGATAAGTGCTTCAAGTTCGTCAATTCGGTTGTAGTTAAATGTGAGCACAGAACCACGAAGATTTTCGGGTACGCCATGTGGCTCAAGGCCTGGGAGCAAATGCCCAGCCAAAGTGTTCTCAGTACCAAGGTTTGCAGCCAAGTACCAGTCGTGCCATCCGTGGTATCCACAGATTGCAACTTTTGATTTCCCCGTTGCAGCGCGAGCGATGCGAATCGCAATGGCGTTGGCTTCTCCGCCAGTACGAGCAAATCGCGCCATCTCGGCCCATGGGTGCATAGCTACTAGTCGCTCGGCTAGGTACACCTCTTCTGGACAGTTGAGTGTGCTCATGTTGCCATCGCGAACGGTCTTTGCAACTGCAGCATCAATTTCTGGGTGACCGTAACCAAGAGAATTAGTGCCAATACCCATGATCGACATATCAGTGAGTGCATTGTCATCAAGATCCCAAACCGTGCAGCCATGTGCTTTTGAAAAATAAGCTGGCCAATGTTCTGGCAAAAACTGATCAGGGCGTTTAGAGAGCAACATATTTCCGCCCGGGATTACGTGTTGTGCACGCTTCCAAAGTTTCTGACCTGTGTTCATCGTTGCACCCTCATTTCGTTCAATATCTAGATTGCCAGTAACGAGGTGTGGATTAGTGGTTATCACACTAAGAATTTCGGATAATGAGAAGTCTGTGCGAGGTGCAAAAAGGTTTGCGATGCCACGAACTACGTCCAAATCTCTCTGCTCATCAACGGTTAATCGCAGGTGGGATGCATCAACTACTGCAGCCTTGTTTTTCCGTGAGAACTGGGAATTATTTCGAAGACACGGGGTTACGTGTTCCCGTTCAAAAGGCGAAGTTGCAATCTCGGCTGACTGCAATAGCGCACTCATTTTAAATATCTCAATATCAAGGCCATCCGGGAATGTTGGCGGATTGGTATTAGACATGTAGTCGATAGTTGATGCAACAAAATCTTCAAGCATTTCGTCAATCAATTGGGGATCAACAAATGGACAATCACCCGTGATACGGATGACGACGTCTGCATTAGTTGCTGCTGCGGCATCAACGTACCGCTGAAGCACATCGTTTTCCGATCCACGAATGACTTTGTATCCCAAATTTTCAACTACCTCGGCAAGTTGATCATTAACTTCGTTTGTTGAAGTAGCCAAAACGATTTCAGAAATGCGTTCAGACTTTGATAATCGACTAAGTAAAAACTCAATGAGTGGAACATCTCCAATTGGCGCGAGGACCTTATTGGGCAAACGTGTTGATCCGAGTCGGGCTTGAACTACTACAACGATTTTCATCCAGCACTCCAAGATCGTGGATCAATGAGTTGTTCGATTGATGACTGTAGATGTGCTGGCACTTCCAAATGAGTGTTCGGTATTGAGGTCATGATTTCAGCAAGTGATTTTGCACTTGTGGTACCGATTACCAACTTTGCAATTCCCGGCTGCTGAAGCGCAAACCCAAGGCAGCACGCCATTGCCGACATTCCAGACGCGTTCACCCATTTATCGAACCTCGTGAAATGTTCAGACCACTGCTGGAATCTTTGGGGTCGATCTTCAGGCTTGGCCACGAGGACGCCTTGTAGGAATACCGACCGAACATGCACTTCAATGTCTAGTGCCGATAGTTGGTCCATGACTCCAAGAATTCTGCGATCAAACACATTCAATGGTGCTTGAACAACGTCGATATCAAATTTCCCGATTATTCCTGCAAGTTCGTTCGGTGTGTAAATAGAAATACCAAAACGGTGGATGACTTTTTCAAACCGTAAGGAATTGATTGCGGCGTACAGTTCGGCGCCGAGGGAATCGGTCAAGTCCTGTGGACGATGCAGCAACAGGGCGTCCAACGATTTACTATTCAATCGTGAAAGCGATGCGTCTACTTGTGTGCGCACCCATTGAGAAACATTGGACACATCTGATGGAATTGGAGGCAGTTTTGAGATGATCTTGAATCGGTTCAGCGCTGTCTCTCCGATCATCGACTCAGACTGGCCATAAGCGATTGCTGTATCGATTGCATCAATTCCGTGGTCAACTGCTGTATCAAGAATGCGTGCAACCTCTTCGCGATTAAGCGTCTCTCCACCATTCAGAATTCCATACGGGAGACCAAGTTGGGCTCCACCGAGCACAATTCGATTCATTGACCCTCAACCCTATTGGGTTGAAAGGGCGTTCAAAAGGCTAGAAATCACCGTGTTTTGATCGGTTTCAGTTAGATCTGCATACATCGGGATACTGAAAGCTTGTTCGTAATAGCGTTCTGCGTTTGGGAATGCTTTTGGATCAAAACCCATCTTTGCAAAGTATGGCTGGCGATAGATGGGAATGTAATGAAGGTTGAGCAACACGCCCATGTCCTTCATCCTTTGGAATAGCTGAACCCGAGTGACACTCAGCTTTTCAAAGTCACAACGTGCGATGTACAAGTGAAACGCCGAGATTGATTTGGAAGCGATATGTGGAGTTACTACAAGCGTTGATGCAAAAGCTTCGCTATATCGAGAGGCGATGGAGTTTCGTTGATGGATGAACGAATCAATGCGTTGCAGCTGACTTAGCCCAAGCGCAGCAGCAACATCAGTTAGTCGATAGTTGAAACCAAGTTCCTGTTGCTCGTAATACCAAGGTCCATCATTGGCGAATTCAAACTCAGTGGCATCACGCGTTATTCCGTGACTACGCAACATGCGCATTTTGTGCGCCAAACTCTCATCTTGTGTGATAGCCATGCCGCCTTCGCCAGACGTGATGATTTTTACCGGGTGAAAACTAAAAATGGTGATGTCACTGTGTGCACAGTTTCCAATTCTCTGCGAGTTGTACGACCCACCAATGGCGTGTGAGGCATCCTCAATGACTTTGATCCCATATTGCTGTGCAAGTGATCCAATTGCTTGCATGTCGCAGGATTGCCCTCCCATGTGAACGGGAATAATCACCTTTGGCAATCGGTTCGATTTCTTTGCCAGTTCAAGTTTGGCTGCAAGTGCAACAGGACTGATGTTGAAAGTTTCACTATCAATATCAACAAAATCAATTTCCGCACCGCAGTACAAAGCACAGTTCGCACTTGCAACGAACGAGATTGGTGAAGTCCACACCAGGTCTCCTGTGGTGACGCCCAGGGCGAGACAGGCAATATGCAACATTGAAGTGGCGCTATTTCCAGCAACTGCAAATTTTGCGGCAACAAGCCGGGCAACTGCCTCTTCAAAAGCAGGCACCACTGGGCCTTGCGTTAAGTAGTCAGATTGGAGAACTTCCGCAACCGCGTTTAAATCCTGTTTGCTAATTGATTGACGCGCGTAGGGAATGACCATATTGCTAAAACGAACCGATTTTTGCCTTGTTTGCCGCAACCCATTTCTGCAGCTCTTCAACGGACATCCACTCGGGATTGTTGTCAGATGAATAGTCGAATCCTTCGCCTACCGGCACGCCATCGCCGATTCGTCCTGCATCTGAGCTCCAGTTATGGATAGCTGGAAGGATTTTGAAGTAATCACCGTATGAGTACGTATGTGGCGCATCGTCTGGGCTGATCATCTGTTCATGCAGTTTTTCTCCTGGACGAATACCCACAAGATCGTGCTTAGCGTTTGGAACGACTGCACGGGCAACATCAGTGATTCTCATTGAAGGAATCTTCTTTACGTAGATTTCGCCGCCGCTCATGTCATCAAAGGCCTTCCAAACCAATTCAACGCCTTGTTCAAGAGTGATCATGAATCGTGTCATGCGCTCATCAGTAATTGGCACCGACGGACTATCAGCAATTGACAGAAGAAACGGGATGATTGAACCACGTGATCCCATGACATTGCCATAACGCACTACCGCAAAACGAGTGTCGTCTTTTCCTGCATAGGAATTTCCTGCAACAAATAATTTGTCGGAGGTGAGCTTTGTTGCGCCATACAAATTGATTGGGCTGCTTGCCTTATCAGTAGAAAGTGCAACGACGCGTTTTACACCTTGATCAATACAAGCATCAATCAAGTTCATTGCGCCAATGACATTAGTTTTCACGCATTCAAACGGGTTATACTCGGCAGTTGGAACAATCTTGGTAGCGGCTGCGTGAACGACGTAATCAATTCCCTTTAGAGCTCGCGACAACCTGTCTTTGTCGCGCACGTCTCCAACAAAGAAGCGAACTCGATCATCGTTCGCGTAATCCTTTGCCATTTCCCAATGTTTCATTTCATCACGAGAAAAAATGACGAGTCGGCGGGGGTTGTACTTTTTGAGCGTCATCGGAACAAAGGTGTGCCCGAATGAACCCGTGCCGCCGGTAATCAGTATGGAAGAACCGCTAAGCACGTTGTGACCCCTCGTTCTTTAATGGGATGCCCTCATTTTGAAGCATCTGAATGAATGCAGAATTCCCTGGCTGATAAACCATCAAATCTTCAGTGTATGGCTGAATTTGATGTGCCCATTCTGCATCGGTCATACCCAATAATGAATTGAGGATTCTTGAGTACTCAGCGGTCTCTGCGTAGTTGGTCCAGAAGACCCCATTATCGGGATAAACATTCGGGTAGCCGAAGCAGGTGTCTCTGTCTTCGCCGACCACCCTTGACTCTCCAATTCTTCGAGCAGAAAAAAACGCAACTTTTCTTCCTCTGGATAGCAGCTCGTATCCGATGGTGCTGTCAATTACTACGACAAGTTTTGCGTTGAATGCATTTACATAGCTCGAATGCCCACTGATGCGAGGTAAGAAAATGAAAGGCAGGTTGTCAATTGCTTTAGAAAAGAATTCCTGTTCAAAAACATCCTCAACTCCTCGTTTACCCGAAACCGCAAACCGTAGCGAATGATCCGTGCAGAATTGCGCAAGGAATTTTGCCACCGTGCCCTCTATTTCATAAAACTTATGTATTGATACCGAGGAATTATTTAGGTAGATAGTTTCTTCGCTATTTGTAATGTCAAATGGCGCATGTTGGGACATAAATACGATGTCAAAATCTGGTCTTTTGGGTTCGTCCAAGTCCAGCAAATTGTTTTTTAGGTTTCCCGTGACAAGGGTTTTTGCGTGAATATGGTTTTCAAAAAACAATGATGAACCCTTACCAAAAGTACATATGAGGTCAGCTACAAGCTGATCCTTCCCTCCTGCATTAGCGAGGTGATCCACAAAACCACTCCGATACGCATGTGCATAATTGTGCCGTAGTCCGTTTTGGACAGCAATGTAAACAGGCGAGGCATTAAGAGATTTAAGAAGGTAGAAGGTGGGATCGTTATCAATAAATGTGATGACGACACGAGGCTGCTGGGTCTTTATCACCGCGGCCATGTAGCTCTTCATCTGGAACTTTGCCGTAAGTAAGCATCGGAAAAGTACCCAGAAGTTGAGTTCAGACGGGTCAACAATCGAAATAGATGAACGGTCGACGTAGCGAGTAAGTATTTCTATCCCGTCACGATGAATTTGAACGACAGGTGATTGGCGCAACAATCGAAATGAAATATGTGTATTTCGAATAACTCGATATACGCGGCGGATTTTTGAAATCATGCCTCTTTACGAAAGGACTCGACGAAGCTTTGCTCGAATTGGAATCTCGCTGTCGTAGACCTTCTTTTTTCCATCACCAAGTGCAAGTTCAATGATTCGAATATCACGAACCAATTTCTTTAGCCCTTCTGGCTCAAGGCTTGCTGAGTGGTCAGTGCCCCACATACTGCGGTCAAGAGTGATGTGTCGTTCGATAAACGTTGCACCTAGTGCAACTGCTGCGACGGTCACTTGCAATCCACGCTCGTGACCCGAATACCCAACTGGCACTTTGTATTTTTCGGCGAATGTCTGAATTGTGCGAAGATTCAATTCAGATGCTTCAGCCGGATAGGTAGAAGTAGCCTGTGCGATTGCAAGTGGGACATTATTGAGCAGTGAAACCGCTTTGTCTATTTCATCTATTGACGACATTCCAGTCGACAGAATTGTTGTGGTCTTGGTCTTATTGATCGAAGAAAGTAGCTCTGAATCAGTGAGGCAAGCTGATGCAATCTTTTGGCACGGGACGCCAAATCCTTCAAGAAAGTCAACTGATGGAACATCCCACGGCGATGCAAACCAGTCGATTCCAATCTTCTTTGCATACGCATCAATTTGCTCGAATTCGTTTTGTTCAAATTCAATGCGCTTCTTATAGTCAAAATATGTCATGGTGCCCCACGGGGTTTCACGTGGAATGCTTTTCTGCTCTTCTGGAACACAAATTTCTGGAGTTCGCTTTTGATATTTCACAGCGTCACAACCAGTTTCAACCGCTACGTCCATCAATTGCTTTGCAATTTTGATATCCCCGTTATGGTTGATCCCGATTTCCGCAATGATATAAACAGGCTCACCTTCGCCAATGAACTTTTTGCCGACAGAGACTTTATTTGTCATGTAAATACCCTAATGCAATAGAGCAACTAGCGATTGGTGATTGCATCGGAAAGCTCGCGAATCGCGCCTTTTCCGCCAGCACGTGTAAGTCTCCAGTGTGCTGCTTGTGCTGCAAGTGGGTGAGCGTCAATTGGCGCAATTGCAAGTCTTACAGCCTGCATGCATTGAATGTCATTAATGTCATTACCAACGTATGCACATTGTGAAAGCGGTAATTGATTTTTTGATAACCATTCTGTAAGAGCATCTAATTTGTTATCGCACGCCTGGATCACTTCAATCTGTAACTTCTCTGCTCGCTTTGCAACAACCGGATTTCGCTCTTTTGAAAGAATGAGCAACTTAAGACCAGCATTCTTTAATGCGGAAATACCCATTCCGTCAGATCGACTAGCCATCACCATCTCTTCGCCGGATTCT
Organism: Ilumatobacteraceae bacterium; assembly: GCA_023263695.1. Classification (GTDB taxonomy): domain Bacteria; phylum Actinomycetota; class Acidimicrobiia; order Acidimicrobiales; family Ilumatobacteraceae; genus UBA3006. Next base: position 25,324 of record JALQUZ010000012.1, on the reverse strand, counting down.
GTGATGTATACCTGATCATCGGTCATGACTCCATCAAAATCAAAGACGATGGCTTTAATTGCCTGCAGCAACTCAGTGCTTGGCAAACTCTTTTCTTGTGTTTCAAGCGTGTTGGCGAGTCGAAGGTCCGCGGGTTCATCAATTTCCATTGATCGATCTGTTGGAACTTCGTACATTCCAATCCGTCCAAAAAACCGATGACCGTTATTTCGAAACTGTTCAATGTTCATGGCATACAAAGCGCCAGTTTCTTTGTATTCAGGTTCCAGTTGTTGACGAGGAAGACGAATCGATGAATCATGATTTATCCCAATGGCGTTTCCTGTGTGGTCCCTCCGCCAAATGAATGCATGGTTGTGGGTAACGGTGAGCGCAGAATCGTGATCCTTGAGCAATTCAAGAATGCCGTCAATATCTGTGTATGAAATAAATGGAGAAGTACATTGAGCAAACAGCAAGTTCTTTGCAAGCGAATTTTGCTTCTCGATTTCAACAAGTGCGTGCAGTAAAGCCGTTTCACTTGATGCGGAATCACCAGAGATCTCTGCTGGCCGTCGAACTACTTGTGCGCCACAAGCTAATGCAACTGCAGCAATTTCATCGCTATCGGTAGATACGTAGACAGCGGAGATCGACTTAGATTGCAGGCAAGAAGAAATTGTTCGAGCTAATAGCGAAACTCCACCCACGGTCTGAAGGTTCTTATTTAGAATTCCTTTTGAACCGCCGCGGGCGGGGATGATTGCTATTGCTGATTCGTTCACAAAGCTCATTTCAGCAAGCTCGTCAGTGTGGTGACGAGGTAGGCAAGTACGACGGATATGACAATTGCGCTCAAAGCTCCCGCCAGAACACTTCCACCAAGAAGCCCAATGGCGCTGGTCTTTCGCTGCTTCTCTGACGGCTCTGTATATAGAGGAGTTGTCTTTGTTTGCACCTGAACAACATTTGGGCGGCCCTGTCTGGCAGGCTTAGAGCCACTGAGAACGACGAGGGCGCCAATTGCCAGAGCACAGGCAAGCAAAGCCCTAACCGTCACACCGAATGTGGAAGCGAAAATAGGTAAATCGATGAGCGAAAACAACGACGTCACGATGCCAAATAGCGTACCGCTACCACCACCGACCCTTGTTCCAACACCAGTAGATAGAGCAGAACTGCGCAAATTGTGGTGGGCATTGCCATTGCTGACCTGCGCCTGGTTGGCGCTTATTGGCATTGTTGTCGCGGCAAGTGTTCAAGTTCGTTTCTGGGAAGTGGCGCCAGGTTCGGCCGAACCAGTGGCAAACAGGCTTGAATTCACCAAGGAAGCGCTTGCGCATGTAACTCGCTACCCATCAGAAAATTCGGTTCTCTTTGTCACCGCGTTCGGCGGGCAACTTTCAGCTCTTGAAACTTTTGTTGGCTCGATTGATTCGGACGTAGATGTTCAATCGTTTGAGGAAAGGTTTGGAAAAAGCTCACCTGGAACTCAGCAGCAGCTTGGCTTTCAGTCGATGACCACGGCGAAACAGATTGCTGAGTATGTGGCATTTACCAAGCTGGGGCTCGATGCTTCATTTGAGCTTGGAAGTGTGATCGTTGAAGAGGTGGTGTGTTTGGATCTGCCGGTAACACTCAGCGCATGCAAGCAGTTGCAGCCCGGAGACACTCTGGTTGCTTTTGAAGGTAAATCCATTCCGACACTGGCTGAACTGGCTCCTTTGATGGAAGGGCATGAACCTGGTGACATCGTGACCATCAGCGTTATCCCGCACATGGCCACTGAACCAGAGGACCGAAAGATTCAATTGATTGAAAGCCCCGATGAGCCAGGTCGAACGATCATCGGGTTCATTCCAGCCGACACACGAACGGTGGTCCTTCCGTTTGAAGTCTCTATTGACACTGACCGTATTGGCGGACCATCTGCAGGACTCGCTTTTACCCTTGCTTTGCTTGATGAAATGACGCCTGGTGACTTGTTTGGAGGGGTGAAAGTTGCGGCTACTGGGACGATAAATGAAGATGAAACGGTTGGCGCAATCGGCGCCTTACCGCAAAAAGCAGTGGCGGTTAAAGCCGCAGGTGCAAAGTTGTTTATCGTTCCTAAATCTCAGTCGCCAGAGGAATTAGCCGCTGCTCGAGCAGTACTTGGGTCTTCAATAAAACTCGTTACTGTGGCAAATCTTGAAGAGGCATTAACTCTTCTTGAGTCCCTTGGTGGCAGTGGACTTACGAATGCCACAATCTCGCTCTAGGCGGGGCGTACTGTTGTTTGCATGGCAATTTCATTTTCACGCCCCGACCCGTCGTCACCGGCGGCTGTTGGGTCTGCGCAATTCAGCGTAGTTAGGCGTGGGTTTGAACAGGAAGAAGTTCGAGACCTGCTTCGTGGCGTTTCCGCAGAGCTTGCACGGTTGCAGGAGCGCGAACGCTTTTTAGAAAGTGAACTTCGCGCAATGCAAACTCGTGGACTTTCAGCTCCCGGTGCATTAGACGAAGAGATGGTGACTGCACTTCTTGGAGAAGAAACTGCGCGGGTACTTACATCTGCGCGTGAAGCCGCGAAACAGCAGATTGCGCGAGCAGCCGAAACAGCGGAACGCCTGGTGCGCGAAGCAAGTTCAGACGCCGCACGCATTCGTCAAGAGGCTGAAATTGAATCGGCGCGTCAGCGAAATGATGCAGTTGCAGATGTTGAAGCAGAAATCGAACTCGCAAAGCAACAAGGCCGCGAAATGGTCAATGAAGCACGCGAATATCGCGAAAAAGTGTTGAGTGAATTGGCGCGACGGCGTGAATTGGCGCGCGAACAAATTGAACATCTCATTCATGATCGCGATCGTTTGGTCGCGGCATTTGATCGGGCTCGACTTGCCGCAAACGATGTCGTAGGCGATTTAACAGAGTTTGACGAACTGTCTGAAGAAGTTGCGCGAATTAGTGGGTTGAACACGCCAGTAGATGCAACTGCACCGATCTTTTTTGATCACACCAAAGATCCAGACGCAATTCCACAGTCATCCGAATTGATTGAAATTGAAGAAGTAGTTGGTGTAATCGCGGAGTCGATCGACTCAACCACAGTTGAAGTCGTTGAAGCTGCCGAGGAAATTGAAGTCGAAGAACTTGTTGAAGAAACACCAGACACCACTGTGGTCGAGATGCATGAGGCACCTGCAGGAATGTCTGAACACCCTTCGTCTGAACCACCAGCACAAGAACACATTGCTGAAGTCGTGCAGCTGTTTGGCAAAAAACGCAAAGAAGCCGAGGCTCAACAGGTAGTCGTTGAAGTTGTTGAGTCTCCTCTAGAAGCAGAAGAGGTTGTAGAAGTTACAGAAGTAAAGAAGCAACCAGCAGCATTAACGTCGCAGAAGAAATCAGTTGATGACCTGTTTGCTCGACTCAAGCAAACTAATACTGCTGAGGTTGCCCGAACGGCTAAGCCAAAAGTTGTAGTTCCGAAGGTGGATCAAGGTGTTTTTGACCATCGGGATGCGGCACTAGAGCCAATTTTGGTGCTCCTCGCGCGAAAAATGAAGCGCGTTTTGGCAGACGAAGAAAACTCGATGCTGACCTACTTACAAGGCAAGAAGTCAAGTGTTGCTCTTGAGAAAGTTTTGCCAGCAGCTGATGAACATTTGCAGATGTATGTGGAAGCACTCGCAGAAGACGTGATCTCGGCAGCTATGGCCGGAGCACAAAGTTTGTCGAAGAGTCTGAAAGCAGATTTGCGAAAGCGAATTACTCGCAGCGCAGTGATGCAGGTTGTTTCACGAACAATAGATGAATCAACAATTCGTCCATTTCGTGAAAAAATTCAGCGTGCAGTCGAGCAAAGCAATGGCGACAGAGACGAGATGTCAAACCTCATTCGTAGCGTGTATCGCGAAATGAAAATGCAGCGTGTCGAGCAGCAAGTTTCAGACATTGCTCGCATGGCGTACAGTCGCGGTGCATATTTGGTTTTAGATCAAGGTACAAAAGTGTGTTGGATGGTCGATCCAAATGGCCCAAGCTGCGCCGACGCTGAAGACAATTCACTTGCAGGATCGACAGATCTTGGTAGCGAGTTTCCAACAGGGCATATTCATCCAACAGCACATGCTGGATGCCGATGCCTTATTGCGCCAATAGGCGACTAATCTCCACTGCGTGCGCAACCCTTCAGACTTACCTCCTCGCCGTCCCCGCAACCCACAGGGCGGTTTTCGCCTAAAGCGTCCCAGTCGTAGTCGCATAATTGCGACAGCAGTAATTGGTGTGATTGTTGCGCTATTTCTCTCGGCGCAGAGCATCTCGGGTTTTTATGTTGATGCGTTGTGGCATGACACGCTTGGACGTGGAGATGTGTTCTGGGGGACGCTGGGCGTAAAGGCCCTATTGGGCTCTGTATTTGTCACCGTTTTTGTTGTTTTGATGCTGGTTAATGGCTGGCTCGCAGATCGCATCGCTCCGGAATCAATTGCCCCATCACCTGAAGAGCGAGCTCTTGCCGGCTATCGACAACTAGTTGGTCGCAAACAATGGATCGTAAGAGCAGTTATCTCGGTAGTGCTAGGTCTCATGGTTGGGCTGCCAGCAATGACACAGTGGCAAGAGTGGCTGCTGTTTAGAAATCAGCAATCATTCGGGGTTAAAGAACCGTTGTTCAACCTGGACATCAGTTTTTACGTCTTCCGTTTACCGTTTGCAGAGTTTGTAGTCAATTGGCTATTTGGCGCGCTTGTCCTTATCACGGTTGTCACTGCCGCAATTCACTATTTGAACGGTGGAATTCGCTTGCAGGTACAAGGTCGCAAAGTAACTCCGCAGGCAAAAGCACATCTATCGGTGTTATTTGCAGGACTTGCTGTTATTAGGGCTGCCAGTTATTGGTTGTCGCGCTTCTCGCTTACCGATTCAACTCGTGGAGTGGTGCAAGGAGCTACCTATACCGATGTGAAGGCGCAATTACCTGCTACCAACTTGATGATCTTGGTTTCATTTGCTGTAGCAGCTTTGTTTTTGTGGAATGTGCGACAAAAGGGCTGGAGAATTCCAGTGCTTGCAACATTGATGTGGATGCTGGTTGCAGTAGTTGCTGGAACAATTTACCCAGCGGTTATTCAACGATTCTCGGTTCAACCAAACGTAAGTACCAAGGAGCTCCCGTACATTGAACACAACTTGATTGCAACAAAAGCTGCATTCAATATTGATGCAGTGGCACAGGAGTCAATAACCTTTGGGCCAATCAGCGCTGCTGATGTTTCTGCGAATGAAACTCCATTGCGCGATGTTCGTCAACTCGATCCTTTGGAGATGCGTGATCGATTTGCTTTGGACGAAGGAAAAACTTCGTTCTATGCCATTCGAGACCTCGACGTTGATCGATACGTCATTGATGGCAGGCTGCAGCAAGTAATCCTTGGTGCCCGAGAACTCAATACTGACGGCATTCCCAACCGTACGTGGGTTTCACGACACCTCATTTATACGCACGGTTGCGGAGTCGTTGCAGCGCCTGCGAGTCGAGTGACGGTTGATGGTCGTCCGACGTATATCGACATTGGAGTGAAGACCCCTCAGTTGTATGTAGGTGAAGGGCTGGATGGCTACTCGATAGTTGGCACCAATCAAGTTGAACAAGCTTGTCCAGACACCACGGCAACTGCGTACTCGGGAACTGGCGGAGTAAAACTTTCATCGCCTACACGTCGTGTTGCATTTGCGCTTCATTTTGGCGAGTACAACCTGTTTGGATCAAACCTGATTTCATCTGACTCGCGCATTATGTGGATTCGCAACATTAAAGACCGAGTGCAAAAGATTGCACCATTTTTCAAGTACGACTCTGATCCGTATCCAGCCGTAGTTGATGGAAAGGTGGTGTGGATTCTTGATGCATTCACAACAACCAGCCGTTATCCAAACTCACAATCGGCAAACACCGATCAATTGTCCGCAGGATCAGGGCTGAACTCCACGTTTAACTATGTTCGCAACAGTGTGAAAGTGGTCGTTGATGCGTACTCCGGAGAAGCAACGTTTTACCAAGTAGATGCCAATGATCCAATTGCGAACACATGGGCAAAAGTGTTTCCAAAATTGCTCACTCCAGTTTCTGAGGCATCGGTCGATCTGATCGCTCACTTCCGTTACCCAGAAGATTTGTTCCGCGTACAAACCAATATGTACGGTCGCTATCAGTTTGACGACCCAACGCTGTTTTTTAACCGTGACGCAGCATGGAGCGTTGCTCAAGCACCGCCAAGTGAGCCAGAAGGTACCACTGGCGTAGTGAGCTCTGCTGACGCTGCCTTAACACCTGATTTGATCAACGTTCAAGATGCAAACGTTGCACGTTTTGAACCGTATTTCACTATTTTTCATGCTCCTGGAGCAACTGAAACTAATGGCGTGTTTTCGATGTTGCGTCCATTTGTTCCATTTTCCTCAGACAATGCGCGAAAAGAATTACGTGCATTCATGGTCGTCTCAAGTGACCCTCGGACCTACGGTCAATTGAAGGTGTACAAAGTTGGGGAGCCTTTGCCAGAAGGTCCGGCCACGGTTGCCGCGGAATTTGGTAGCGACCCAACGGTGTCACAACAAGTAACACTGCTCGACCAACGTGGTTCTCGAGTTATTTTTGGCGACCTGCAGATCGTGCCAGTAGCTAAGGGGCTTGTCTATGTGCGCCCATTGTTTGTGCGTCCAGACGATGCATCTGCTCGACAAGTGTTTGTGCGAAAGGTTTTAGCCTCGTACAACAACAAAGTGGTGATTGCAGATGATTTAACTACGGCAATTATGCGCCTGTTCCCCGGATATTCGGGTTCGCTTGGTGATCGCGTTGGCGATGGGCAAGTTGCTGCGCCAGACGCAATAGTGCCCGACACTGGTGGTACTACCGCGACCACGGTTCCAAGCAGCGCCCCAACTGGTTCGCAAACCGCTCCAGATTTGTTGGCACAAGCTGAAACGTTGTTTGATCAAGCGGATGCTGCATTGGCACAAACTCCGCCAGATTTCGCTACGTATCAAATGAAGTTGTCGCAGGCGCGAGAGCTCATTCGACAAGCACTGCAAATTATTGGTAATTAGTCGCTAGCGAGATTCGCGAATAATTTCAGCGAGCATCGCAAGGTCTTGGCGAAACGCAATTTCATAGCGTGCCTGCTCATTAGCGATGCGTGTTTGGTTTACGCGGAGTTGCTCTAATGCTGCGAGCGAAGCAGGGTCTTCTTGTTTTTCGAGAAGTGCCTGAATTTCGTTTCCAAGTTCGTGTAATTGGTTAGACATTTCGGCGTTTGTTGCTGAAAGGCGACCATCAAAAACGGTTAGTCGTTGCTCAAGTGTGTTGATTGCCGCGGTGACTAGCGAAAGCTCGTTGGTGCGCTTAGTTACTTCCGAGCGAAGTGATTGCAGTTCTGTACGAACTTCATCAAGATCAGTAACGGTTGCTTTTGGGTTTCGAGCGAAAAGTGCCATGGTGGGTGAGGTGGTGCAAGTGTTTTGGGGAGAAGGTTGCGATCTCTATGGTGTGCTCGCTACCGTACAACTTCTACGACGCGGGGTGGAGCAGTCCGGTAGCTCGTCGGGCTCATAACCCGAAGGTCACAGGTTCAAATCCTGTCCCCGCCACCAAGGTCAAAGGGCCCCCGGTTCGCTGGGGGCCTTTTGTGTATGTGGGCAAAGCACCTGAATGCGTTGTTATCCTGCCTAAATGTCAAATAACAAGCCATCAATCACGATTCCACAAGAAACCCCTCCAACAGAGTTGGTGAAGACCGACATCACTATTGGGTCCGGTGACGAAGCCGTGAAGGGGAAAAATGTTTCTGTGCATTACGTGGGAGTCGCTTGGAGTAATGGCCAAGAGTTTGATGCTTCATGGAATCGCGGCGAAGCATTTGATTTCCGATTGGGTGCTGGTCAAGTAATTCAAGGTTGGGATGACGGTGTTGCTGGAATGAAAGTTGGCGGACGTCGTCAACTTACTATTCCGCCAGACATGGGATACGGAAGTCGTGGTGCAGGCGGAGTAATTAAAGGTGGAGAAACGCTTGTGTTTGTTGTTGATTTGCTGAATGTTTTTTAACTAATAACACGGGTAGACTTACTCTTACAGAACTTTGTACAACACACGTTGTACATATGAAGAACTGGTGAGTAATGAATATCTTGGTAATCGGTGCAGGTGGCGTAGGCGCTTCAATGGCGTCTATTGCTGAGACCCGATCGTTTTTCTCGCAATTTGTCCTCGCGGACATTTCTCTTTCTCGCGCCGAAGAGGCAATTGCTCAACTTGACGATCGATCAAAATTTGTCGCAGAGCAAGTCGATGCACGTGATATGACCGCAATCAAGGCTCTCATCGAACGCGTAAAAGCAGACGTTGTTGTAAACGCTTGTGATCCACGTATGAATGAGCCAATTTTCAATGCGGCTTATGAAGCTCATTGCAACTACATCGACATGGCTATGAACTTGAGCGAGCCACACGCATCAAACCCATACGAAGAAGTTGGCTCACCGTTAGGCGCAGACCAGTTGGCTTCCGACCAAGCATGGCGCGATCGTGGACTACTTGCGCTAGTTGGAATGGGCGTAGAACCTGGGTTGAGCGATGTGTTCGCTCGCTATGCAGCAGACAACCTGTTTGACACCATCGACGAAATCGGTGTGCGCGACGGATCAAACCTGTCGATTGATGGGCTTGACTTCGCACCGACCTTTTCAATTTGGACAACCATTGAAGAATGCTTGAACCCACCAATTGTGTGGGAAAAGAATCGTGGACTATATACGACCGACTGCTTTTCGGAACCAGAAGTATTTCACTTTCCAGCTGGCATTGGCCCTTACGAGTGTGTCAACGTAGAGCACGAAGAAGTACTGCTGATTCCTCGCGAAATTGAATGCAATCGAGTGACGTTTAAGTACAGTCTTGGTGCAGAATTCATTGACTGGCTCAAGACCTTTGCGTACCTTGGACTTGATAGCAAGGAACACGTGCGCGTTGGAGATGTCAGCGTTTCACCGCGTGATGTTTTGGCCGCAGTGCTACCGAACCCCGCAAAACTTGGTCACCTGATGCATGGCAAAACCTGTGCAGGAACGTGGGTTCGCGGAACTTATGACGGCAAACCACGCGAGGTGTACCTGTATCACGTTGCAGATAACGAAACCACCATGCGCGACTGGGGATCACAAGCCGTATTGTGGCAAACCGCAATTTGTCCTGTTGTTGCACTTGAACTACTTGCAAATGGAAGTTGGAAGTCCACAGGTGTTCGTGGCGCTGAAGCATTTAATGCTGATCCGTTCCTGAACTTACTCGGCGACTACGGCGCGCACCATGGAATGGTGGAAATGGGTCCAGGTTTGTGGCCAAGTCCGAAACCAACCGGACAACCCGGCTGGGACCGCCCAGTAAAGCGCGCTATTCGATTGAACTAGTGATGCAGCGAAGTGCCACACGCGTGGTTATTGCTGTTTGCGCAATCGTTTCGGCAACTGCACTGATGTGGTCAGATACTGCAATTACGTGGTGGTCCAACATCATTGAATTCGCCTTACGCGTGAACACGTCTGCTACCACGGGAGTTCTTGATCATCGGCCACCAGGCGACGCTGACCTGCATGCGATGGTGTGGGGAACATGTGCGTGTTTACTTGCCTACGCAGTGCGAGCAATCTATGTTCGCCGCGCGTTAATGCTGCTGTTTACCTGGACCGTGTTTGTAGAACTTGTTCAACCTTGGTTTACTCAATTGCGCACCCGTCAGGTAACCGACTTAATCGGCAACTGTGTTGGAGTGTTGGTTGTTCTTGTAGTGGCAGAGATTATTGCAAAGGCCCGAGCTCGCCGTTGATGTAGTGCTTTCGGCACAACAGTTCGTAGCGCACTTCATCGCCAAACAACGGTTCACTCATAGTTTTGTCGGTGTCGCCAACTACAACAGTTTCACCTTCGTACACAATGACTCCGTTTACCAATCGAGCATTGTTGTTTGCTCGATCACCACACCAACATCGTGCTTCGACCTGCATTTCAATTCGTTGATCAGCAATTTCCAACAGACGACGGGTGCCATCAAATAGCAATCCACGGAAGTCGGTAATGAGTCCAAATGCATATACGTCAACATTGAGCTCGTCCACAACACGTGCAAGTTGATCGCATTGCTCGACTGAGTAGAACTGAGTTTCGTCACAAACCAAAAACTGCAGTGGCATATGTTCTTTGGTGAGTTCAAATAGATCAAGATCTGTCGAAACATCAATCGCGGGAGCCGAAACGCCAAGTCTGCTTGTAACTTGTGAACCATCACGGTCAAGTTTGGTCAGCAACAATCCATTCACCCCGCGCGAAGACATGTTGTGATGAATTTGCAGAGCGAGTGTGCTCTTTCCCGAACCCATCGTGCCGTAACTGAATCGCAAGGTGGCCATGACGATCATGAACCGTAGTCGGACGGATGTACTTCATCCACCTGGCGTAATGTGGAGGACATGGGAACCTTGGATCGAGCCATGCTTGCCCTGGTGATTGATCACACATTGCTTACTCCCGAAGCCACATCTGCTGACGTAGTTGCACTGTGCGCAGAAGCCGATGAGCTGGGTGTAGGTGCAGTATGCGTTTCGCCTAACTGGGTATCGATTGCGTGCAAAAACACCAGAATTCCAATTGCCAGCGTGGCGGGGTTTCCATCAGGAAGCCACCTTCCAGGCATTAAAGCTGCAGAAGCAGCCCAGGCAGTTTCCGATGGAGCTAGTGAAATAGATATGGTCGCAAATCTGAGTTGGATTGCAAGTGGGAATTGGTCGAATTTGGAAAATGAAGTTGCAGAGGTTCGCCGGGCAATCGGCGCGGCTGTGGTGTTGAAAGTTATTTTGGAAACGGGCCTGTGGTCGAGTGAACAAATCGTTGCAGCATGTAAGCACAGCGTTTCTGGTGGTGCCGACTATGTCAAAACTTCGACGGGATTTCACAAAGTAGGTGGAGCTTCATTAGATGCAGTGCGCACCATGCGCAATGCTGTTGGCGAAGACATCGGCGTAAAAGCAAGCGGTGGTATACGCACAACTGCAGATGCAGTAGCAATGATTGAAGCAGGAGCAAGTCGCATTGGAGCGTCGGCCTCACGAGTCATCTTGAGTGGTCTGCAATGAAACGCTTAATAATTGCTGTAGCGGTATTTACATCTGCATGGTGCGGTCAGGGTGTCGCCAATGCAGCCGTTGATCCAACTCCAACAACATCGACAACGGTTGCGCCAAGTCTGACAACCATCGCTGAAGTAAATCTTGCTGTGCCAAAGAATTCGGGAATCGGTCGTCGAATTGTGTACTCGAATCGTCAATTGCGCGTATGGGTAATTAACGGATCGGACGAAGTTATTCGCACGTTCTTGGTGTCAGGAATGCGTGGTCAACCACTGAAGGGTTCGTACTTCGTGAAGAACCAGTCCGTGTCATCGTTTAGTCAGGAACTCGAGGGCGTAAAGTTTCGCTTCATGACGCGGTTTGCCATCGGTAGGAATGGTGGCAACATCGGATTTCATGAAATCCCAACAAAGAATGGCGTGCCACTGCAAACCGAAGCAGAACTTGGAACATACTTAGGAAGCGGTTGTTTACGGTCAAGTACGCAAGACGCAAAGTTTGTTTATGACTGGGCTAAACCCGGAACAAAGGTTGTTGTAGTTCCGTAAATCGTTTTAGAAGCGAGCCATTTCCGATTTCAAGAGGTCGAGACCAAGGTTGCCAAGGTCAAGTGCATGCGCGTGCCACTTGCGCAAATCAAACTCAGCGCCATATTTCTTTTTGGCATCATCGCGTAGGTCAAGCCACACGCGTTCTCCAAGCTTGTACGAGATTGCTTGTCCTGGCCAACCGAGGTAGCGGTTGATTTCTGAGCGATTGAATTCATCATCACTTGAAGAATGTGCGCTGAGGAATTCGAACATGAGTTCCGGAGTCCATTGCTCACCTGGGTGCCAGGACGAGCTTGGTGGAATTGCAAAACCACAATGAATTCCGGTGTCAATGACAATGCGGGCAGCGCGGAAAGCCTGCGCATAGAGATAGCCCAATCGGTACTCAGGGTTTTCGAGGAATCCGAATTCGTCCATCAGGCGCTCTGCATACAACGCCCAACCTTCGCCGTGACCAGACACGAATGTGTTGCGTTGGAAGCGCGAGAGTTTTTCTGAGTTGATGGTGGCAATTGCAACTTGCAAGTGATGTCCTGGAACGCCTTCGTGGTATGCAGTGGTTGGTTCACTCCAACGTGGGAACACGGTGCGACCATTCGTTGGATACCAAGTCCGACCAGGTCGGCTGAGGTCTTCGCTTGGACCGGTGTAATACATGGCAGCAGCTCCACCTGGTGGAGAGATCATTGCTTCTACAGTGCGAATGGAATCTGGAATCGAAAAATGGTTGTTATCAATGAGGAACGACATTGCATCGTCCATCAACTCCTGCAACCAGTCGCGAAGAGCGCCCTCACCTTGTATTGAACGAGAAGGATCGGTATCGAGAAAGTGTCGTACTTCCGCGAGTGTTGCTCCAGGGAGAATTTCTTTTGCAACGCGTTCCATTTCTGCGTCGATGCGTTGCACTTCAGCCCAACCCCACTCGTAGGCGTCCTTAGCTTCAACTTGCATTCCCATGAATCGTCGGCGGGCGAGCGCATGGCGTTCTGGTCCAACTCCATCACGTACGTCGGCTTGTGGCGCGTAATCGTTGATGAGAAAATCTGCAGTCTCGCCGAGTGCCTGCGACGCGTTTTTTGCAGCTTTGCGAAGTTGTTCAAGAGGTGCACCCGGAACGGCAGCGGCCGATTCTGCGAATTGCTCAAAAAATGCAGGAGAATCTTTACGACCTGCCCACGTTGCGAGCTGTTCGCTTGACGCGAGTACTTGCCGGCGTTGAGCCTTGACACCCCGATCAAGACCTAGCTTCCACGATTCACGCATGCCGGCAAATGCCTGCGGAACTTTTGACATTCGTTCTGCAATTACCGACCACTGTTCCGCTGTATCGGTTGGCATGAGGTCGAAAATTCCTCGAGCGGCATCAACGTCGCCTGCGAGTACTCGAATTGAAACCAGGTGTTCATTGGCATCGTATTCTGCACCAGAGATTTCTAGCGATTCACGCAATACACCTGCAGCCAAGCGATCAGAGCTTGCACTGGAATCAAGTGCATTTAATTGTGCAAGAGTTTGGCGGTCGTTATTTGCACGTGCATCGTGGCCAGCTGGACTGAAGTCAGTCATCTCGTGATCGTGACCAGCAATGCCCATATATGTGGCTGCTGCTGGATCAAGTTCAGCAACCTTATTGATGTAGTCGTCGGAGAGTGAATACACAGGCGAGGTCATGGCAATACGATACGCCTTTATCGGCGTGTTATGCGCGGTGACTAACTGGTGCTGTCTGGTCCATGTCGCACAATTTTGGCGATAACAATCGTCTTTTCAGTGGTGTTGACATGCATATAGATGCGAATCAGCGTGCGATTTTTTCCTCTGCGCAGATGGGCGCCAATGTGAATTTGTTGATTCTTATGCATTGCCGAATACCACTCGCCATGTCGATGGTGTGTGTCTTCAGAAATGCGCGGGGCAAAATCGAGCCCTGCGCTATCACGTAAATACGACTGCAGTCCTGCAATTGGGAATACATCTCTTCGCCAGTTCGCAACTGCACTATCGAGTGCCTTTAAATCCTGGAGCACTTGGCGAGGGTTAGGGCCTTGAAGTTCATTAGCAGTGGTAAATGCTGTTGGCAGAAATTCAAGGTGTTTGCACTCGGTTCGTGCACGATTTACAGCATCGAGCACCGTGCGAAGCACACGATCTGGACGCGCTCGGGCAAGTTCGGCGTCAAGGTCAACCGTCAGACTCGTGAGCTCGGCTAATCGCCCGCGGAGGAGCGTAACTTCAGTTGACAATTCCTCCGCTTCAACTTCTTTCTCTTCGAGTAATTCTGCAAATTCATCACGTTCTGCTTCGACTTCTTCTAACGCATCGTCAAGTTGTTCAATATGTAGTTGATGCTCGTCTATCGTGCGTTTAAGTTGTTCAACCACCGGTGATAAATCTGTTGTGTTCTGAGTTTCAACAGCGGCTGGTTTAGGCGCAGCAGATTGAACGGGACGACTTGTTGCGAACCGCGGTGGCGCTTGAGTTGGAATCTCTGGCTGCAAGGCCGCGGCTTCAAGAATTGGGTTTTCAATCTGTTCACGATTCGGCGTGACGGTATGAAACGTTATTGGTTGAGCAGGGTGTGGCCACAAAATAGTGACGTAGTTTTTGTCGAGCACCTTGCTATTGCAATAAGCATTGAACGAATTGACCGCTTCGGTTGAAGTGATGTGAGCAATGTGAGCAATGCCAACGAGGTCTTCAAGCAGTGGACCAGTGTGTGATGACTGCACCGATTTATCAATAGTTGTCTCAACAAGAATCGGTAAACGACGTGCGAGTGCATTGATGAAGTCAGCAGCGAGCGCTTCGCCGTCAAGTGAAGACGCAACTTGGCGAATGGTTGGGCTGATGCGCCGCTCTGCGTCGTAGACCTCGAGCAGTTTGGCCATTTCGGCAACGAGTGCTCGCACAGGTTTTGGCGGCAATTCCGCGCGGCGATGGGGAATGATCGAGTCCTTGCCAGGTGCGAATTTCACACGTAAATCAAAAACAAGCTGACCCTTGTACGGAGTGAGGGTCGCGATAATCAGATGAGTGCTGCCCGTTTGTGGATGGGTGTTTTGGACTTCCAGCCTGAATACTTCATCGTCTTGGCTGTGTCGAATTCGAACTCGAATATTGACAGGAAGGCGATCCGCAGGGAACCACTGCTGATGCCACTGCGAAATAACCCCAATGGCTCGCTCACGAGTTTCTTCTGTCCATTTCTTTGTGGGCAGCGTCATCGCGTACGTGGTGAACATGGTCTCCATAACGCTAACGAGACCGCCTAGGGTTGCGAAGTGGATTTTCGCACCATTTTCAGCCTGTGGTGTATCTCACTTTCCTTTAGCTTCACGATTCCGCAGGCTTACCGTGTGGTAAGGAAAAATACCGTTGAAGGCATTTCTGTGCCCTCGCAACTACAAAATGTCAGTGGGTCGATTTTGTGGGTGGTGTATGGAGTTGCTTCTTCAACACACCTAGTCGTACTGGCCAACATCATGACGATCTGTGGGTTTGGGACTGTGGTGTTGATGCAGGTACGACTTAAAGCAGTATCACTAGCACGCGCACTGACTGTTGAGATCTCTGTGGTGTTCGGTGCGCTTATCGCACTTGCAATTTCACGAGATGTTCTTGGATCAATCGCTGTAGTGGTTGGTGCAACTGGAATTGTCCCACAGGTAGTTCGCGCTGCAAAAACAAGTCATCTCGTTGGAGTCTCGGTGGTCACGTTCATCATGGTGGTCACAATGTCGGCGTCTTGGGGAATTTATGGAGTGATGATTAGTGATCCCTATGTAGCGCTACCTAATGTTGTGATTGTGCCCAGCGCACTGTTTATTTCCATTCGTGCGATTCAGTCGCACAAGCGTTATGGAAGTTCAACTACCGCAGATGCAACGCCAGCGCGTTGATGTGTGGCAGTGAGGTTCACTCGCTGGCCTTTTTCTCCACGAATTAACCAGCTGTGCAATACGCGATCGGGTGTTCCGTCTGATTTTGCATCTCCGCTCACTCGAAACTTGACACGCCCATCTAGTTGACCAAGCTTCACTCGTGGAGCACCTTCAACAAGTGTTGCACCTGAAATTTCTGCAGTGAGTGGGAGCACAATCTTGTTCTTGTGTGCCCATTCGCTGATTTCTGTGCCTAGCCAGCCAGTGTTCGCAATGCCAATTTCAACTTTGTACACACCGTTGCCAAGTGCTTCTGCATTGGCTCGTTTGATTTCAAGTCGAGGTGAAGCCAGCGCTTGGTAAATTGCGAAATGTACGTGCGGTGCGACTTCGTCGCGCAATTTTGAAGCAGGAGCATTCGACCAGATTTTGATTTGGTCACAGCCACCAATTTCAATTTCGCCTAATTGTGGGTGATTGAACTTTTTCCACGGCGAATATGAACCAGGTGCATGGGTGTCAGTCCATTTGCAGACTGCAAGTTCTTGCTCTGGAGTAGGTCCGACATACCAAACATCAGTTGGTGAATGTTTGCCTGTTGCTTGAAAAATGATGTCCCAAAATTCTGTGGTCCAACTGAACACACCTAAGTGCTCGTATGCCCAGTCGTCACCAGCACCACTCATGGTGTCGCTCTTATCCCATGTAAGGTCTTCGTACACCGAATGAACGGGGTAGCCCGTGTGTTGTATGCCAACCTTGCCCAGTTCGTTGTACACCCAAATATCAAAAGGTGGAAGTGTTGAATCAGGACGTGTGCTACTTGGTCGCAACATAAATCCACCAGCGGTATGGAATGCGTTGTAACCGCAAACATTCGTACGTGATCGAGCAGCACGAACGAGCGAATCAATTTCTGGCTCAGACATCGGGTGGTCTCCCGAACCAAGCACTGTGGTGCCCCAACCTGCCGGGAAGTTTCTATTGAGGTCAAGCCCAGCTGGATCGCGCGGCATTGGAATAGTGAAACCATCGAAGTTTTCGAGCACACCTTCATCGAGCAATCGATAGCGCTGAGTTCCAGGTGCCACGCCAAATGGACCAACTGGGACCATTACGCGAGCATCATCGGCGTGCTCCACCCACGCACCGTCAGGGTCTGCAATACGCATGGTGCGCACAGCTCCGTCGCCATCAATATCTTCAACGCTGAGTCCTGGCCAGCGGTGTCCATCGCGCCATGGCCATGAACGAACACTTGAACGGTGATAGCGCGGGCTATCAAGAAGCGCATCTTCAACGCCATCAGGATTGACGCGCGGAACAATGTAAAACGTGCGCGTGCGAAGCGCTTCTGTTGTGTGGTGGTCTCGACCGAATTGACTGGTGAGATATTCCAAAATGTATAACGCTGCAACTCCACCCGTTACTTCTGTGGCGTGGATGTTGGCGTCTATCCAATGTGCAGGTTTTGTGTCGTGCGATCCAGTTGTGGAATCGGTGACCGTTGCAATCCACAGATCTCGACCCTTATGCGACTTTCCGTATGTCTCTAATGTCACTAACTGAGGAAATCGTGAAGCTAAGTCGTGAAGCCACGAAACCATTTCGTCATATCGAAGAAAGCGATCAAAGTTGTAGGTCATAGACACAGGTTACGCTGTGCATAGGAGGTGCTTTCGTGCCACACATGCCAGTGTTTATGCATGCAACAGGAAGCTGGCGTCCACGCTGGCGCGGTCGAATTCACGCTATAGCGGTTGCCGTCACTATTCCTGCAGGCATCATTCTCACCGTGTTCACACCGGCAGGTGTGCCTCGTCTCGCCGTGGGGATTTACGCTCTGTCATTGTTGGCGTTGTACTCCACATCTGCTTCGTATCACCTATTCACGAAGTCATTGCGCTCGCAAAAGACGATGCAGCAAATTGATCACGCAATGGTCTACGTCCTTATTGCAGGTACGTACACACCCGTTTGCTTGTTGGCACTTCCATACAACGTTGGCATTCCATTTTTAGTATTGATCTGGGTTTCTGCTGCGGTGGGTATGGGCTTGAAAATTACGTGGAAAGCAAAGAGATTGGGCCACGCGATGTACATCATCATTGGATGGGCAGCGTTAATTATCTTGCCGTGGGCATACGGTCGCGCAGGATTCACTAGTTTGCTGATGTATGCCCTGGGAGGCATTGTCTACACCGTCGGCGCCGTGTTGTTTTACCTTCAAAAGCCAAAGCTGTCACCTGAGATTTTTGGATTTCACGAAATTTGGCATGTGTTTACCGTTGTTGCCGGTGTGCTGCAATTTATTGGAGTGGGTTTGTTAGTGGGTCGAGTCGCGTAAGTACATGGCATCAATACCCGAACTTCACGATCTCAAATTGTGGGCAGACCCCAATGCCGTTCAAATCAATCGCTTGCCAATGCGTACGCCATTTGTCTCAGCTTCGAGCATTCGGGTTTCATTAAATGGAGATTGGCGCATCAAGCGTTATTCGCATCCTGAAAATATTGCTCTGCGTGAATTGGGCGAAGTGTGCGACGACAGTGATTGGGTAAGCATTCCCGTACCGAGCAATTGGACACAATTTGATCTCGGAGATGTCCCGCACTACACAAACATTGCAATGCCGTGGCGTGAAACCCCTCCGCATCTTCCGAAGGAAGTTCCAACCGCGGTGTATCGACGCAACTTTAAGGTTGAAAGCGCATGGTCAGACTGCAGAATTGTCTTACATGTTGGTGCCGCAGAAAGCGTGCACTCGGTTCGTGTCAATGGAGAGTTCGTTGGCTACGGAACTGATAGCCGCCTAGCAAGCGAATACGACATTTCTCCGTTTGTTCGAGAAGGAATGAATCTTGTCTCAATAACCGTGTGCAGGTATTCGGCACAGTCATACATTGAAGACCAAGATCAATGGTGGATGTCGGGTTTACACCGCGAGGTCTATATAGAGGCCCAACCGTTACTACGCATTGAAGATGTTCGAGTTGATGCCGGAGTCACTGATGTCCGTGATTCACTAACGGGAAACGGCCAATTACGGATTGTGACGCGTGTAGCCGCACCGACGAGCAAACGGTTTCCTTCCGGTGTGAAGGTGATGGCAACTTTGCACAGCGTCAATGGCAAACAGATTGGTATTCAGCACACGGCTGATGTTGCGCACAACACACGGCCATATGTGTTTGTGGGGCACTGTGCAGAAAGTCAGTGGTCGGTCAATGGCGTGAAGCTGTGGTCTGCCGAACTCCCTCATCGATACATGGTTCGAGTTTCGCTGCTCAATTCAGATGGAAAAGTAATTGATTCAACCGAGCAATTGATTGGATTCAGAAAAGTTGAAATAGTTGATGGTGATTTGTTGGTGAATGGCAAGCGGATCATGATTCAGGGAGTAAATCGACACGATCATCACCCTGATCGCGGCAAGGCTGTCACGGTGCAAGACATGCGAGATGACGTTGTGGCAATGAAGCAACACAACGTCAATGCGGTGCGTTGTTCTCATTATCCAAATGACCCAAGATTTCTAGATATTTGTGACGAACTAGGTCTGTATGTCGTCGACGAGGCAAATATTGAAAGTCATGCATGGATAACGAGCTTGTGCCACGATTCTGCGTACAGGGCCACATGGCTTTCGCGAGTCAGTCGAATGGTGGAGCGAGACAAGAACCATCCGAGTGTGATCATGTGGTCACTTGGCAATGAATCGGGATACGGAAATGTTCACGATGCCGCTGCAGCTTGGGTGAGGTCGTATGACCCATCACGGATCATTCATTACGAAGGCGCAATTTTCCATACAAATTGGTTCGACGGAGGCATGGCGGCAACTGATGTTGTAGCCCCGATGTATTCACCGATTGCAGCAATTGAAATGTATGGCAAGAGCAAGAAGCGCGTAAGGCCTCTCATCATGTGCGAATACAGTCACGCGATGGGTAACTCAAATGGATCGTTGTCTGATTACTGGAAAGCATTTGATAACACGCCTGGATTGCAAGGTGGATTTATTTGGGAGTGGAAAGATCACGGCCTTCGCCAATTGCTTCCCGATGGTAAAGAGCGGTTTGCATACGGCGGACAATTCGGCGATTCCCCACACGATGGAAACTTTGTCGCTGATGGATTAATGCATGCTGATCTCACGCCTCATCCCGCAATGCGCGAGGTTGCATGGGTGCATAGACCGGTTGCTGCGCAACTTGTTGGCCCAAAGACCTCTCCATCAATTGAGCTAAAGAACCGACAAACGTTTCGTGGTATTTCATGGCTCTCTGCAACGTACGAATTAGTTGTCGACGGTGTTGTTAAGCGAAAAGGGAAATTGGCATTAGCCAGTCTTGAAGCAGGGAAGACCAAACGAATTAAAGTTCCATCAATTCGGGGATTATCAGGAGATATTCGACTCAATATCACGTGGAAGACAAAACGCCCCGAGATGTGGTGCGATCGTGGCCATGTAGTCGCATGGGATCAATTGACAGTGAAGTCATCCCGTCCGAAGAAGAATCAAGTTTCGAAGAAAATGTACGAGAGGCTAAACATTGAGCCGCAACTGTCGCTATTTAGAGCATCTATTGACAACGATGGTTTCAAGTTGCTGCCAAATCTTGCTTGGGTGGAAACCACTACGTTGAAGCGTTGGCAACAGCAAGGCATTGATGGAGATGTTTCTCAGTTGGTAAAGCATCAAGTAAAGCGAGTAGTTCAACCTGATCAATCAGAACGTTTTGAACATGTCATTGTTATTCCTAAAACACTTGATGATCTGCCGCGTATTGGAGTTAACTTTCCGTTACCCGAGGGATTCACGGAGATTTCGTGGTGGGGTCATGGTCCGCATGAGTGCTACCCAGACCGCCAGTCATCGGCAATGATGGGGATTTTCAGTGGTCAGGCTGACGAGTTGCCATATTTAGTTCCACAGGAATATGGGTTACGGACAGGTTGCAGATGGTTCGAAATAAGTAATCCAAAAACGAAGGAAGTTATTCGAATAGAGGCAGATGGTGCAGCATTGCACATGTCTGCTTTGCCATATACGACCCAGGATTTGTATCAAGCGGCCGATCAAACTGAACTGATTAGGCGTCCTTATTTAACGATGAACATTGACATTGCTCACAGAGGTCTTGGAACGGCAAGTTGCGGGCCAGACGTTTTGCCGCAATACCGAATTAGTGCAGGGAAATATCAGTTTGCGTATGTAATTTCACGCGAGTCGCGCGGCGCCAACCGCTGACACTGTCCAACCAGGTACGTCTGCATCAGGTGAGCACAGAGCGACAACGCATCCACCGAAACCACCACCAGTCATTCGCGCGCCATATACGCCTTGGAGATTCTGAATTTCTTCAACAGCCTTATTCATAGTCGAAGTTGAAGTGTCAAAGTCGTGAGCAAGTGAACGATGCCCTTCGTTCATGAGGTTTCCTGCATACTGTAAGTCGTGGGAAGCAAGAGCCTGCGCGAATGCTCGAACTCGTTGATTTTCGGTGATCACGTGACGAGCTCGCTTGGAGATGGTGACATCCTCAATTAATTCGACCATGTCAATGCTTGCTGCGCGGAGAGGCCCAATAATCGATCCTGCTGTAGTGCATTGTTGTACGCGATCGCTATATTCCGAACCCTGCAAGGTTCGGTGTGCAATGAACTGAACAACAATTTTGCACCCTTCCGGAATAGGGCTATGGACTATTTCGAGTGTTGAACAATCAATCAACATTGCGTGATTTTCCCGGGCACTTGCAATGCACAGTTGATCCATAATTCCTGTTGGAACTCCAGTGGCCGCATGTTCGGCGCGTTGTGTCAACTGCGCCAATTCTTGTTGGCTTCCATCAAAACCGAGCGCAAGCGCGGTGGCAACTTCAAGTGCCGCGCTAGAAGAAAGCCCGCTTCCAATTGGAATATCCGTCGAAATTGTCCCCGAGATACCTTGTGTTGCTTTGCATTCAGCGGCAACGGCTGCGATGTATCTGGACCATTGGGGTTGCAGTGAGGAAAAATCGCGCACTGGAAGATTGAAATGTGCAGCATCTGGTTCATCAGCAGATTTCAGCGACACAGATGAATCGTCGGTAAAACGTGCATCAATAACCGTGTGTCGATTGATTGCCATGGGAAACACCAAGCCACCCGTGTAATCGGTGTGGTCGCCGATGAGGTTGACGCGTCCAGGTGCAATTGCTCGCATTACACCACCAAATTACGAAGGCGCTGTGCAATGTCTGCTGGATCTACCGGATTGAAGTATTCCTCGGTCGAGATTTCGGCGGCTGCAATATACCGCTGCACACCTTTTGCTCTCCATGGCGAAACTATTTCAATGTTTAACCAAACATTTTCGTATTGAGTTTTTGCTGAAGCTTGAGTAACCCACATCATGTAGGGAAGTGGGGCATCGAAGAGCTGGTCCAAAGCTACGAAAGTTTTGTGAAGAACAGATGCAAGGTCGTCGCGTAAATCATCGTTTAGTTGACTCAGCAGTGCGATTTGATGTTGCGGCGCAATAACAAGTGAAACCGGATGGATCGCTGCATACTGTGCGTAAACAGTGAAGTGCGAACTGTTGAATATCAAACGATCTGTGGGTTGCTGATCTGGTTTCCAATGCGATTGCAGCATTGTGTGCTGGCGACGCGGGACATGATCAAATGCGTAAATTTGTCCGTGTGGGTGACTGATAGTCGCCCCTACTTCGGCGCCACGATTTTCAAAAATCAAGACATAGTCAATATCGCTTTGCTGTTGCAATTGCGTGGTTCGCTCTGCCCAAAGATTGATGACTTTTCGAATTCCTTCACTTCCGAGCGAAGCAATAGTTGCGTCATGCTGCGATGTGTACAACACCACTTCACACACACCGGATGCCAACGCTGGCCAACGATTGGGAAACGACTTCACGTCGTATGGTTCTGGTGATTCAAGACCGCCAACGCAAAATGGGCATTCTGAGGACGGCAAATTCGGGCGGTTCTGTCGCGCGGCGACAATATGCACGCGCGCACCAGTATGCGGATCAAGACGATCGTTGTCGCTCACTTCTTCACCTTATGAATCTGGAAAAGAAAACTTGAGGCTGGCAATAATGGCGGACAAGTGACGCCGATTTCTTTCAACTGCCGTCCTGTCATGGTGATTGAATCGTCTTCAATCCACTGCGGAAGTTTTCGGTGTGGTGCATAGGTAGGTGTTCCAAGATGCAGTGGGTTGATAGTGAAGGATGCATCCTCTTCCAGGTGGTGAATCTGAACTGGATCAATATGGCTACTTGGGCCATTGGCTAGTCGGGTGACAGAGACAAGTGACCGCGATTGATCGTGAGTAGAAACACCATGTACCAGGATGTTTGAGTCTGAATGGTCCTCACGGAAAGTTTTCCCAGTGTGCAGAAGTGGGCGCAACTCTTTGTATTGAGCGACAACAGAAGCAAGTCGAGCTTGATCGTGAGGTGATGCATTAAGCAGGTTCCATTCAACGCCTAGCCAACCAAAGAATGCGGTCGTTGCTCGAAATGCAAGTGAGTGATTTCGTCGAGTGATGTGGCTGGTTGGTGACCCGATGTGAGAGCCGAGCACTTCGGGTGGCATGAGTCGCTGAGCACCGCGCTGAATGAGAATTCGATCAAGAGGGTCAATGGAGTCGCTTGTCCAGAAACGATCGACAAAGGGCAAAATTCCAAAGTCAATACGTCCACCGCCGGATGCACACGATTCAAATTGCACTTGTGGATGTGTTTGTTTTAGTCGACCGAGCAATTCATATATTCCACGAGTTTGCTCGTGTGCGGGCGAGGCTACGAGATCTCGATTGTGATCCCATTTCACATACGAGATGTCGTGCGTATCTAGTAATTGCGATATGGAGGTGAATAGAAATTCACGTACTTCAGATCGCGATAGGTCAAGCACGAATTGGTTTCTTCCCGTTATAGGAGGATTGACGCCATGGTGAAGCACCCAGTCTGGATGCTTACGAAATAAATCGCTGTCTGGGTTAACCATTTCTGGTTCACACCAAATTCCGAACTCCATTCCCAACGACTTGACATGATTGATGAGTGGATGGAGTCCATCTGGCCAGACAGAAGAATCAACGGTCCAGTCTCCGAGGCCAGCTGTGTCATTCCTTCTTCCCGAAAACCAGCCATCATCAAGCACGAAACGTTCAACGCCAACATGTGCTGCAACGTCTGCAAGTTTTGTCAACGTTTCGAAGTTGTGCTCAAAGTACACGGCTTCCCATGTATTGAGCGTGACTGGTCTCCAAGTGTCCTCGTGTCGTAAACGAGAGCGAACAAATTGATGAAAGTGCTGCGATGCAGTGCTTAGTCCATTGGGCGAATGCACCGCGTAAACAGTTGGTGCTGAGTAAGTTTCTTTCGAGTGAATGACAAGCTCTCCAGCACCAACTTTTTCTCCAACCAACATGTGCTTGCGGTGTTCGGTAACGCCATCAAGCGTGATGTCAAAATTGCCGCTCCATCCAACGTGACACCCCCATACTTCGCCATGTTGTTCACCGAATTGAGCGGTGCCTGCAAAAACGACAGGCCACTTTTCGTGAGAAGTTCGCCCTCTGCTGTTGGAAACTGAAATCGTTGATTGCATCCAGGGGATGCGCTGTTCACCGAACTCCATTCCCCAGCGTCCGCCAAGGGTGAGAAGTTCCTCTGCACGTGATGGGACTGGAAGAGCAAAGCGCAGGCCATGCAGCAAATACGGCAGTGATCCGCGGTTGGTGAACGATCCGTCAAGAGCGAGTACGCCACTTGGATGAATTTTGAGGTTGAGTTCTAGTTCTAGATCAAGATGATCATCGCAAAGAATGAATGTGGCTGACGTAGTGGTGTGGGTGCTTGATGAAATGATGAAATGAGGAAATGATCCCGATCCATCTTGGAAGCAGCCTTCGATTCCCGATGTGCCGAGCCACCCGTCGTGGTGTTGAGGAATAATGCCAAGTGGTGGATCAAGGTCTATGCCGCCACCAAGAACAGCTCGGGTAAACATGTTCGACTGCAGAGAGCTTGCTCCTAATGCATTGCCCCAGTACACAATGGCGGGAACATTGCCCTGCGTACTGATGACAACACTGAGGTCGTCATGATGCAAATGAAGGAGCTGATCGTTAGTTGCCACTAATGAATAAGTCTGCCAGTCCAAGCGATGTCAAACCACTTCGTCAGTGACTCGCCGGGGGCAAGGATGACCGGCGCATCGTTGATTTCATTCGGTGCACCTGATTGTGGCTCGATGCATGTGGAGTGTGTTGGGAGGTCATAGACCACCCAATGTGAACAATTGCTGGAGAGAACAAGATCAACACCGTTTACCGAGAGTGAGAGTGGTGCAAGTGGATTGGTAAAGCAATCATCAACGTTGACAGCATCTGTTTGTTCCCGAAGCGAAGTAGCAATTCCATCGGTGTCTCGCTGAAACATCGATTCAAATATCAGTTCAGCGTGACTGGGTTTACAAAACCA
>JALQUZ010000012.1:0-231 GCA_023263695.1 Ilumatobacteraceae bacterium | reverse complement strand
AGGGTGCCACCCAACTTGTGCAGGCATTGCACGATCCCCGGCCGTAACGCACAACTCCAGATGAATACATTCATCTTGTAACTGAATGCGATGCGAAACTGAACCTCCGAAAGGCCATTGCGAACCTAAATCGGTGAAGAGATCAATGCTTGATTCAGTCGCGTCTGTGACAATCCAGGATTGTGTGAAAACTGTTCCGTGAGCAGCGTGGGGTGGCAGGGTAAGGGGAAG
>JALQUZ010000129.1 GCA_023263695.1 Ilumatobacteraceae bacterium | reverse complement strand
GATGTAGGTCAAATATAGCTGAAAGAGGACCAATCGCTGTTAGAGCAAAAAGCTTCATCCATTTTCTTTTTTTAACATCTTCAGCTGCAATCATTTCTAAATTATGTGCAGTAAAAGTATCAGCTATTTCTGTAATTCTTTCCGTTATTCCTCCTTCATATTCACCAATCCATGAAGGCAATGCGCCATGGTTCATTATATGACCTGGTCCTAAAATATTAGAAGCTTGTGTTGTTGTTCCACCGATTACTTTTTCATTTCCAACGATACTTTGAATTATTGCTTCATGACCAATTCCATTTTGAAAAGACATGAAAACTGTTTTTTCACCAATAATATTTTTAATGCTATTTAACGCTGGTTCTAATGCAGTTGCTTTACACATAACAATCACTGCATCCATCTTATCTAACGATGATGGATCTGAAGTAGCATTAACTTTAATTATACGATCACCACCGTGACCATCCATTTTCAAACCATCTTTATTAATTGCATCGACATGTTCTTTCCAAACGTCAATTAAAGTTACATTTAAACCTTTTTCAGCTAGCAATCCTCCAAACAGACATCCCATTGCACCTGCGCCTAATACGGCTACTTTTAAATCTTTATTTATCATCGTTACCTTTTTAAAATTATTTATGTATAGAAATTATATATATTATCTATAGACAATATGCAAAATAAATTATAGCTTATTAACATCATGCAATTAAAAATAGAAAAAGGAACTTTCACAAATCATTCACTTGAAGATATAGCGAGTGCATTAAACAAAGGACT
>JALQUZ010000128.1:176-789 GCA_023263695.1 Ilumatobacteraceae bacterium | reverse complement strand
GTCATGGCCGTATCTGTACCAAACCATCTATTTTTAGCTCCCCATGCTTCCGCTTTTGGATCAGGAGCAGCTGTTTGTTGAGGTGTCACTTTAGGTGCCTCCTCTGATTTTGGTTCAACTTTAGCCATTTCTTCTACGGCTGCCTTTGTCTCGTTAAGTCTTGCTTCTTCATATCCAAGTCTAGCAATCTCTTTATTAGCTTCTACCTCAGCTGCAAGATCTCCTGCTTCTTTGGCTGCTGCTAATTTAGCCGCTGCTGCTTGTAGACCAGATGTAATTCTCTGTTCTCTGTCTTTAACACCAGCTTGTTCAACTTTAGAATATTTTTGTTGAAGCTTTTCTTTTTGTTGTTTTTGGTTTTCAGCAAATTTCAAAGCTTCATCAGCTTGTCTTTGTGCCTCTCTCCATTTTTTTGTAAGTTTCGCAATTCTTCTTTGCACGTCCTTACTATACGTCTCTAATTCTTCTTTCTTTTGTTCAGGCTTCTCTTCCTGTTTAGTCTCTTGCTGCTCGTCACTCGCTTCTACCTTCTCTTCAGCAGATTCTTGTGGCGCGGGGCTAGAGTCTTCCTTAGTTTCTACTTCTGCTTCTGGTTTTTCTTCAGGTAACTCAA
>JALQUZ010000128.1:0-166 GCA_023263695.1 Ilumatobacteraceae bacterium | reverse complement strand
GTCTCTAATTCTTCTTTCTTTTGTTCAGGCTTCTCTTCCTGTTGAGCTTCTGGCTGCGCGTCGCTGCCTTCTGCTTTCTCTTCTCTAGTTTCCTCTGCTTGTGGCGCGGGGCTAGAGTCTTCCTTAGTTTCTACTTCTGCTTCTGGTTTTTCTTCAGGTAACTCAA
>JALQUZ010000127.1 GCA_023263695.1 Ilumatobacteraceae bacterium | reverse complement strand
GGATGCCGGCGTATTGAACGTCACAGCAGATAACCTGCTGGCGGTTAACGCCCAGCTGCGTTTAGAGACTACGGCAGCAGACAAAGACAGCGTGGCGGATATCCAGACCTTGGTAGCTCTGGCCGATGCGGCGCTGGATTACTTGGTCGATACAGTACAAACCAATGACACGGCGGCGCCTTCGGGTAGCGAAGCGGCGGGTGCGTTGGCCTTAGAAGATCAGCTGGCGGCCTATGGGGCAGCCGGTGTGCGCGATGTGACCGCAGACAATCTGTTGGCGGTTAACGCCCAGATGCGCTTAGAGACCACGGCAGCAGACAAAGACAGTGTGGCGGATATCCAGGCGATTGTGGCGCTGGCCGAGTCGGCGCTGGATGATCTTGTCAGCAACATTGCGCCTTTAGATAGCACCACAGTGACCAACGCGGCGACACAGTTAGCCGCCTACAGTGCGGCCGGTATTACCGGTGTCACGGTAGATAACCTGTTGGCGGTGAATGCCCAGATCCGTAAGCAGCAGGCGGCGGATGGCGACACCGACAATCTGGATACGGTAGCGGACCTGCAGGCCCAAGTGACGGCGGGTAATGACGCCCTGAGCGCCATCCTGACCACGATTGCACCGAACACCGATACGCAGGCGTTAGAGGCCCAGGCCCAGCTTGATGCCTATGTGGATGCCGGCGTCTTGAACGTCACGGCAGAGAACCTGCTGGCGGTTAACGCCCAGATCCGTAAGCAGTTGGCTTCAGATCAGTCAGAGAGTGATCCTACGGGCAATGTCGACAGTGTG
>JALQUZ010000126.1 GCA_023263695.1 Ilumatobacteraceae bacterium | reverse complement strand
CCACAATCAAATACATGGTCACGATGGAAAGCAGCCACGTCAGTTTGAAAAAGCGCAAACAAATTGGGTACTCGGTTCCTTCTGGCCATGCGAGCAACATCAAAATCAGTCCGCCAAATAACGCAGACACAAACATGTACTCGGCAATGCGCAACAAGCCCAACACAATTCCGGTCTTGCGACCAGCACCCGAAAATGTGGTGACGGTTTCGCCAATTGCTGTCACCGTTTCACCAGGCGAAACAACCGTGGTTTCAGTTGCAACAGCGGTGTTGTCTTGGGTTACCGCTAACGCAAACGAAATTGACCCGGCAGAGTTTGACGATGCAATGCTCCACTTAATAACGCATTGACCGTTTTCTGGTTGTTGACCGAGCAATGGAATTGCAAAAACTAATTTGTCCTCCGTTGCAGGAGCGCTCAGCGCAACAGGCACATCGGCGTTTGGGCCACACAACAGTTCAACGACCAGGTCGCCTTCCACAGCTGCTCGGAATGTGAGCTGAATTTGTGTTGGTGGTACCTGCAAGGTGGATCCCGAAGCAGGGTTCGACGAAATGACTTCGTTGGGGCCAGCAGCAGCAAGTGCCGAACTAGTAAACGTGCCAGCGACCGCGGCAAGGAGGCCAAGGCCACACACCAGGCGGACCGATTTACGGCGTAGAACAGGCAGGAATTTCGTCATGGCGTCACCTAGACGGTAGCCAAATCTGACCGTGAACCACCTCGTAGGTAGGCTCGCAGGCAATGGCTGTCCAATCTCTTTACCGTCGCTATCGCCCTCGTCGCTTCGACGAAC
>JALQUZ010000125.1 GCA_023263695.1 Ilumatobacteraceae bacterium | reverse complement strand
AAACAAGTAAAAGCAGTAGAACCTTTGATAAATGGTTTGCCTTCAACAGCAACATTTAAATCTGGTGACACTGTTGCTTTATTCAGCACAGCTCACCCTACAGTATCAGGTACTTTTAAAAATACTCTGACTACTCAGGCGGATCTTAACGAAACATCATTAGAGCAATCGATGATTGACATCGCTGCTATGACTGATGAAAGAGGTCTTAGAATTGCAGCAAGAGGAGTAAAAATGATTATTCCTTCTGAGCTTCAGTTTACAGCTGAGAGACTTATGAAGTCTCAAGGTAGAACTGGAACAGCTGACAATGATATAAACGCAATCGTATCTATGGGTATGATTCCGCAAGGATACAGAGTCAATAATTACTTAACTGACACTGACGCGTTCTACATCATTACAGACGTACCTAACGGTATGAAAATGTTCACAAGAGCTCCATTGACAACTGCAATGGAAGGTGATTTCGACACTGGCAATGTAAGATACAAAGCTAGAGAAAGATACTCATTTGGTGTATCTGACCCTAGAGGTATCTTTGGCGTTGAGGGTGCGTAATTAACTCTTTTTATGGGGCCGCCTTAAAACGGCCCCATTTATTAATAAACTGGTGAGACACATGAAGAAATTTATAGTAAATATTTGGGCCTACGATCATCATGCAAAATTTGATGTTATGTCCCTAGATGACCCACAATCCTTAGAAAATGCAATCCTTGACAAACTTGGAGAAAATGGTATAAAGTGGGAAAACCTTGGAAATAGTTATAATGACAAGGTAAACAGAATAACCTATGAG
>JALQUZ010000124.1 GCA_023263695.1 Ilumatobacteraceae bacterium | reverse complement strand
AGAAGGCATCGTTGCCGGTGGTGGCGTTGCGCTACTTCAGGCTTCAGAAAAGGCATTCAAGACTCTTGACCTTCAGGGTGAAGAAGCAGTTGGTGCAAACATCGTCAAGGTTGCTGTTGAAGCTCCTTTGAAGCAGATTGCAACCAACGCAGGCCTTGAAGGCGGAGTTGTGGCTGAAAAGGTTCGTAACCTCGAAGCAGGCTTCGGCTTGAACGCAGCAACTGGCGATTACGTTGACTTGATCAAGGCTGGCATCATCGATCCAGCTAAGGTCACACGTTCAGCACTACAGAATGCTGCATCAATCGCTGCACTATTCCTCACCACCGAAGCTGTCATTGCAGACAAGCCTGAAAAGGCTGCTCCAATGGCTGGTGGTGGAGATATGGGAGGTATGGACTTCTAGTCCATACCGAGCAGATCTCCACGTTAACTCCTTGGAGTTAACCTAGGTTCTGGTAAGCCCCTCTTCGGAGGGGCTTACTTGCATATGGGCAAACAAAATCAGAATGACCTTCTAAAAGAAGTTCATTCCCAAGCCACTTTTGGAAAGCCCTCTTCGGAGGGGCTTTCTTCTTTCTCCCGGCGGCCTTGAGACAAGCCCTTTGTTGCGTAGAGTGATGAACATGAATCAGTCTGATGCAAACGGCGCGGAAAATCGTCGTCGTTTTGTCTTGGAGTTGCGTGACAAGTTTGTGCACATGACGCGAATGTCCTCGGCTGATTTAGATGTAGCAATTCTTGCGGAGCTGAAAAACATTGTCGGCCACGCGAAAATTAGAATTCCGTTTTACACGAATTCGCTACCTGGCAAGG
>JALQUZ010000123.1 GCA_023263695.1 Ilumatobacteraceae bacterium | reverse complement strand
CGGATGATTTATTTGTTTTTTGTTCGTCTACCAATCGGTAGATGTCTGAAATGTGTTTGGATAATCCATCCACGCTTTTATCAACTCTACTGTCAATATGACGGTAGATTTTTTCACCTTCTTCTCTTAGATTACGGTCAAAATTATTGAGACCGTCCCAAAGTTGAGATTCTTTTTTCTCCATATCCAAATGGATGTATTCCAATTGTTTTTGGATTTCAGTTATTTCCTTTTTCAAGGACTTTGTTGTCAAATAATTCACAAACGTACCCACGACCATCATAACCACGATAACCGCACATACACCTAAAATAAATGATGTTATTTCCATGTTTTCTCTTTTTTTAAAATGTCAAAGAACTCTCTTAGTCGGGAAGACAGGACTCGAACCTGCGACCCTCTGGTCCCAAACCAGATGCGCTACCACCTGCGCCACTTCCCGAGCGGAGGATTACCCCTCCTTTGATGTCACATAATCGTAAACCACATTAACGCTTTCCACTTGGTGTTCAGCATATGATTTACCTGACATCGTATATAAGATTGTGGTATCACCGATAACCTCAATCTCCTCAACAGTCTCAATGGTCTTGGTTCCTTTGGGGATTACAAACCTTCGTTCCAAATCGACTGTTGTTGAAGTATACGTATCGAACAATCCATTGTCAAACGTATTATCTGAGTCGTCAAAATAATCTTCAGGGTACATAATATAATATTTTAAGAGAAGTCAGTATATGGTGCAACTCGTAGACCGTCAATGTATTGTTCCTTGCGATGTTCCAAAAATGAAGGACGGTAAGAATCAGGATGTTCTTTAT
>JALQUZ010000122.1 GCA_023263695.1 Ilumatobacteraceae bacterium | reverse complement strand
AGCCAAACCTGGTGAAGCGACTGGCTGGCATGGTGCTGGGAGTTGTTGCACTTTCACTCGCAACCGCGAGTACTCACGCAGCTCCATTCGTGTTTACTGACCAACATGTGACCTCTGGGTTCACCGTTTCGCGAAATGGCTTTTCATTCCCGAACTGGAGTGGTGTGACTGATGAAAATGCCTTGGCATTTAAGCAAATGGGTCTGTTATTTGCTGGTGCCGCAAACTGCCACAAAGATGAACTCGGTGCTCACTGCGATGTGAAGGAATGGTCATCTTGGCAGCACGCTTGTACAAGCATCCTGCCAACATTGCACAAATCAGTAAGAGTGCACATAACGCTTCGCAACTTTCGCAAGATGAAGCCGAGCATCAAATTGCGTTCTGGTGGGCCACACAACTTTCGCCGACGATTGGTCTGGAATCCCTGAGGACTGTTGGATTAAAACCGACAGAAATTGGGAGACTCATTTTTGAAAGCCTCAGTAGGAAAGAGATGGTATCGCTTGGTGTGTATACCGAAACCAGTGGTCACACCGTGCTGCCTATTTCGGTCGACGAAACTGAAACTCAATTTGTCGTTCGGCTTTACGATCCAAATCAGCCACGGGTTGTTCCAAAATTAATCATCAATAAGTCAACAGAAAAATGGTCAATCACTCCTTATGTGGCAACAACAGGAACGCGGGGGTCCATTCAGTGGACCGGGCCAGGCCGATTAGATATTGTCCCAATCAGTTTGCGCTCTCGGTTGGGCAACTGGAGCCTGCTCGTTGACTTTTAGCGCCTGACGGCGAACGCGGCCTGAATGGTCGTATCGTTA
>JALQUZ010000121.1:280-827 GCA_023263695.1 Ilumatobacteraceae bacterium | reverse complement strand
AGACCGTTAACACTGATTATTTTGTTAATTACTATTTCTATAGTTGGCTGGCAGATATTTAGATCTTTTAGAAAAATTACAAAATAATTTTTTTGTATTCTTCTATTGTTTTTTCCCAAGTAAATTTAGATGCAAATTCTTTTGCATTTTTACCAAATTCTAAATATTTTTTATTCTCAATCATTAAATTTAATGATGAGTAAATTTCATCTAAGTTGTTTCCATCACATATTAAACCAGTTTTGTCATGCTCAATAGCATCAGCAGCACCACCATCTTTTCCTCCTAAAGATGGAACACCATATTGTGCAGCTTCAATATAAGCGATACCAAATCCTTCAACTGAAGTTTTGTATTTTATAGACGGCATAACAAAAATATTTGATTTTGCTATTAATGCATTTTTTAAATCATCTGAAATATCTTTGAAAAACATTACTTGAGATTCTAAATTAAGCTCTTTAACTAATCTTTTGATATTTTCCTCCTCATCACCATATCCAATACAAAGATAGACAATATCAGGATACATTTGTTTAAGATTTCT
>JALQUZ010000121.1:0-270 GCA_023263695.1 Ilumatobacteraceae bacterium | reverse complement strand
CCTTGAAACGGTAATTAATCTTGGTGTTTTAATTTTTAATAAACTTTCAACTTTTTCTAGGGATTTTTTGTCTAATTCTTTAACCTGATCAACACCTGGATTAATAACCACAATTTTCTCTTCATTAACTCCAATTTCAATTGCTAAATTTTTTGTATATTTTGAATTAGCTATTACTTTTTCAACATTATTTAATACTTTAAGTACTCTAGAGTTTAATTTGCTTCCTTGAGGGTGATTAATTTCTTTTCCGTGAATTAAACAATATTT
>JALQUZ010000120.1 GCA_023263695.1 Ilumatobacteraceae bacterium | reverse complement strand
GGCACACCGCAGCGTTCCGCCATATCGCGCATCACTTGGGTACGGTCTTTACCAGCTTTTAGCTCATAGCTGACGATCTCGAACTCTTCGGCCAGTTCAGGGAAACCTGCACGCAATTCACGCGCCACCCGCAAAATCGCTTGGTCCAGCGACTGACCCGCCTCAATACAGACCAACAGCATGTCGAGGCTGTCAGGAAAGCCATTGACGATCGCATCCTGACGTTCAGCCTGACGGCGTGTCACCCAGTATTTCGGCGCCATGTAACCAACAGCACCCGGAATAAGGATTGCCAGCATCGTGTCTTGGGTCGAGGGATCACCCGTTTGGGTTTTCAGGATTGCATAGGCAACACCAGCGATCAGCGCACCGATGCCCAACGCGAATTGGAAGAAGTAGTAGACGCGAACGGCGTTCTTTGTCCGATAGCCGGCTTGCAGAAGTTTCAGCTGGATCGCAGAAAATTCGTCTTCGTTCTGCGGCTCTAGGAAGTTGGAGTATTTCTCGAGCTTGTCCTTGCCCGTCCCCTGACGCAGCTTTGCCTTTTGACGGCCAGCGTCATGGCTACGCGCAGATTGCTTTAGCCGATCAAGCGGATCCTCACGCTTTTGCACGATCATCGGGATCGCTAAGAGCATCAGGATCATAACGATCCCAGCGACCAGATAGAGCGGGCCATAGGCGCCGAATTTATCCGTCAGTAGGTCCAGAAGTGCAGTCATATCAACGCCCTCTTACACTTTGATATTCACGAGCGCGCGCATCACAAAGAGGTTCGCCGCAAGGAAGCCAGCCACAATCAGACAGCCAGGAATAAAGGCCGCCGTGTCTTTCACGCCGTCGTAGT
>JALQUZ010000011.1:2707-38788 GCA_023263695.1 Ilumatobacteraceae bacterium | reverse complement strand
ATTGCCTTTGGCGCAGTAAACATTCATTTCGAGTGATTATTCACCTACCAACTGGGGTAACCGCATGATGTTCCTCAAGCATGGTGTTGCAACCGATACGGGAAATGTTCGACCTCAAAACGAAGACGCATATGTGGCATCTGAATACCTCTTTGCTGTTGCCGACGGCATGGGAGGACATAACGCAGGTGAAGTCGCATCGGCACTGGCCACCACACTGCTTCTTGAGCGTGCGGTTGATCAAACACTGACGCCAGAGTGGTTTGTTGATGCAATAACGGCAATCAATCGCATCATTCACGAATCGGCTGCTGAAAGCACCGAACGTCGTGGCATGGGAACCACAATTTGCGCACTGGCGATGGTGCATTCACACAGTGAAGTCACGGAATCACCGCAGGTTGCCCTAGCCAATGTTGGCGATTCACGAATCTATTTATGGCGCGCCGGAACTTTTCGCCAACTGAGCGTTGACCATTCATACGTACAGGAATTAGTGACCGAGGGGCTTATTTCCGAAGAAGAAGCCCGGGTTCACCCGCGCCGCAACATTGTGACTCGTGCACTCGGCATTGATGACAGAGTTTCCGTTGACTCGTGGTTGCTTCCGGTTTTCTCAGGAGATCGTTTTGTCTTATGCAGCGATGGACTTGTTGACGAAGTGCCAACAGCCGACATTGCAGCGCTCGCTGCGCAACAACGTGAGCCACAAGTTATAGCTGACTCTCTTGTTGCGCTTGCTAAGCGAAACGGTGGCCGAGACAACATCACCGTGGTGGTGGTTGATGCGGTTGGTGATGTTGTTGAACATGCGCCACAATCATTTATTGGTGAACCAGTTGTAGAAAAACACTTGTCAGGATCTAAGAAGAAATGGGTGATTGGTGTTGGAGTTGCCTTCGTCTTACTCGTTTCATTGGTGATCACAGGCCGAAACGCCAGATCGGGTTACTTTCTCACATTCGAAAATTCTTCCCCGAGTTCTTCGGTGTGCATTGATCACGGCTCAAGCAGTCGAGTGTTGTGGTTTATGCCAACTAGAGAACTGTGCTCCGATCTCGTGCGCAGCGACCTCATTCCTGCATTGCAGCGCCAAGTAGATAATCATTCTCGGTTCACAACAATCCTTGATGCTCAGCGCTACATCGCTGCACTAAAAGAAGTGTCGGCACTCAATGACTAATGAAAATGTTCCGTTAGTCAACGACCGATACCGCGTTGAACGCAGCATTGGTCGAGGTGGCATGGCCGAGGTATTTCTTGCCCGCGACATTCTTCTCGACCGTCCTGTAGCGCTAAAGGTATTGTTTCCTGAGTACGCAATTGACCCCAATTTTGTTGAGCGATTTCGCCGCGAAGCTCAATCTGCTGCTGCACTCACCCACCCAAATATTGTCGCGGTGTACGACTGGGGCAAAGTAAACGCCACCTATTTCATCGCCATGGAATATGTGGAAGGGAAAACCCTTGCGACACTGTTGAAAGAACGCGGGTCACTTTCGCCAACACATGCTTGTGATGTCATTTCTGAAGTTGCCGCAGCACTCAGTTTTGCTCACGAAAACGGGGTTATTCACCGTGACATTAAGCCTGGAAATATTCTGATTGGTCTTGGTGGTCAAGTAAAAGTTGCTGACTTCGGCATTGCTCGAGCACTGGGAGCAAATGTCGATGAAGCACTCACCGAAATAGGTTCAGTAATGGGTACGGCAACATATTTGTCTCCCGAACAAGCACAAGGCGCGCAGCCGGACCCGCGCAGCGATATTTATTCACTTGGCGTCATGATGTACGAACTGGTTGCGGGTCGACCACCATTTGTTGGTGAGTCGGCGGTAGCCATCGCATATCAACATGTACATAATTTTCCGCAACCGCTGCGAGAATTGATTGTTGATTTGCCACGAGGATTCGAATCTGTTGTTGCCAAATGTATGGCGAAGAATGAGCAGCGTCGCTACGAAAACGCCATGCTGGTGCGTGAGGACGTGCGCCGCATTCTTGATGGCGCAGAAACACTTGCCCTTGCCGAAGCCAGAGGTACTGCAACCACTACAAATCTGTCGGATACTGCTGAAATTCCTGTTGTGGTGTTGCCGCCATACGAAGACAGTCTCGAGATTGTTGATGCAAAAAAGCCAGCAACCATGGTCTTTGGTGGTGCAGTACTCGCAATTGCGTTACTGGCCATAATCGTGTTTGCTGTTCGCTTCATCGGTGGCGGTAACGATGCGACACTTCCATCTGTTGTGAATATGTCTATAGATGCAGCACAGGAACAGCTTGCTGCACTTGGTGTAACGGTGGTTCTCAATGAACTACCTAAAGACGGCGTTGCACCAGGCGTGGTGTACGACCAAAGCCCCGCTGCTGGGGCGACCTTTCACGCAGGTGACTCTGTGACCCTCACGTTTGCACCACGAACCGGAACGATTATGGTGCCGCCAATTCAAGGACTGTTGTATGACGCTGCAGTGAGTGAAGCCGCTGCAGTTGGCCTAACCATTGAGATTGTTGAAGAACGCGTTGATCCCACCACGCCTGCTGGACAAATCATTTCACAAGACCCCTCCGCAACCGTGATGCTTCCGGCGGGAACCGCAATTCGAGTAGTAGTTTCCAAAGGCGGACCCGAGGTTGCCATTCCCAACGTTGAAGGCCAAACATCAGAGGCTGCACAACAAGTATTGGTTGGAGCGCCGTTCTTATTAAACGTCACTCTTGCCGAAGAAACCAGTTCCACTGTTGCCAAAGGGCGTGTCATTCGCACCGACCCTGCAATTGGAACAACAGTTGCTGCTGGCAGTAACGTCACGCTCGTTATTTCTGGTGGTGGAAATCAGTCAACAGTTCCCGATGTTGCAGGGCAATCCGAAGCCAATGCTAAATCAGCCCTGAATGCAGCAGGGTTGGTGTGGGAAGTTCGCTATCAAAACGTTCCAGCCGGAGATGAAAACGATGGCTTGGTTATTTCACAAAGCTTGCAACCCAACACGCAAGTAAACCCTGGATCGAAAGTGATGTTGATTGTGGGTCGCGCGTTATCAAATTAGCGAGCAAACGCCGCAACGCGTTGCATGAAGTTGCCAATCATGTCGTGGCCAGAAGTGGTGAGAATGCTTTCTGGGTGAAACTGCACTCCCTCAACATCGAGTTCGCGGTGGCGCACTCCCATGATCATTCCTGAATCGGTTTGCGCAGTCACATTCAGAACTTCTGGCAAGGTTTCGCGTTCGATAATTAATGAGTGATACCTGGTTGCTGGCATCGGGTTTGGCAAACCAGCAAACACTCCGTCGTTGAAGTGATGAATCGGCGAAGTTTTTCCGTGCAACAACTCGGGTGCGCGCACTACATTTCCGCCATACACCTGACCAATTGCTTGATGACCAAGACACACCCCAAACACAGGAATCTTGCCTGCAAATTCACGAATGGCATCGCACAATATTCCTGCATCTTCTGGACGACCAGGTCCAGGCGACAACAACACGCCATCTGGTTGCAATGCGGCAGCTTCGTGAACCGACATTTCGTTATTGCGAATAACTACAGGTTCTGCGCCAAGTTCACCTACATACTGCACAAGGTTGTACACAAAACTGTCGAAGTTGTCGATTACCAGTATGCGCGCCACGCAGTAAGCCTGCCAGAACAATGGCCCGAGTGAAACCTCATTTTTGATCTACACTGAAAGTCTCATGGCGCCAAACAAACGACGTACCGGCGGACGCACCACTCCAAAGGGAACGCAACCACATCATCGCCTGCACGAGACACATCGTCTTGATCACGCAGACCCAAAGTCGATGCACGGCAACACCGTTGCTGAGGCGTCCTCGCGATACACCCCGCCAATCGCTCGACAAGTACGTGTGAGCCCACCATGGGTTCCTGTGCTGATGTTCGTGCTACTTGGTCTTGGCGCACTCGTTATTTTGTTTTACTACCTTGGCTTGGTACCGGGCGGCCGCAGCAATTGGTACCTCTTTGGTGGCCTTGCCTGTGTGCTTGGTGGCTTGTTTACTGCTACCAAATATCACTAGCCCTCATTCAACAGGGGCAACCAGGTCCATATCTTCTAAGCAGTGCCGCGGTGGCGGTGGGTCCTCATCTGGCGCCATCACCATGCGTAACTCCACCCCGCATACTCCACAGCGATAACGCACATTAATTCTGCGCATTTCACCTGCCGGAGGCGGCGCAGGCAACGGCGAAGTCATGCTGCGCAACATGCCAATTCCGGTGCGCCAAATAATCATCAGCATCAACACACCGACAAGGAACCAAATGACGGTCCCGAACATGAACGTAACCCTGTTTAGAGACGTTCGATGATGGTGGCATTGGCCATGCCGCCGCCTTCGCACATGGTTTGCAAACCGTAACGACCACCGGTGCGCTCAAGTTCGTTCAACAATGTGGTCATGAGGCGAGCACCCGATGCACCAAGTGGGTGACCGAGTGCAATTGCTCCACCATTCACGTTTACTTTGCTCATGTCTGGGTGCAATTCTTTTTCCCATGCCAAAACGACTGACGCAAACGCTTCGTTGATTTCAACGAGGTCAATGTCGTCCATCGTGAGTCCTGCACGCTCCAACACTTTCTTTGTTGCAGGAATTGGTGCGGTCAACATATAACGCGGATCTTCGGCGGCCATTGCAAACTGTACGAAGCGTGCACGTGGCTTCAAGCCAAGTTGCTTTGCCTTTTCTTCGCTCATGATGAGCAATGCTGCAGAACCGTCAGTGATTTGCGATGAATTACCTGCGGTAACGCGGCCACCTTCTTCAACTGGACGGAATGATGGCTTCAATTTTCCAAGTGATTCCATGGTCGTTTCACGAAGGCCTTCGTCTTGGCTCATCATGTTGCCTTCGGCGTCTTGCACCGGAATGATTTCGTTTTGGAAGCGACCTTCGCGCGTTGCGCGTGCTGCATACTCCTGTGAACGAACACCAAATGCATCGAGTTCATCGCGGCTGATGTTCCACTTTTCAGCAATCATTTCTGCCGATATGCCTTGACCAACAAGTCCACCCACTGATTCGTAACGTGCTTGCACGCGTGGACCGAAAGGGAAACCAAAGTTGCGATCAGCAACCGAAGCTCCCATTGGAACACGTGACATCACTTCAACTCCATTGGCAACAACAATGTCGTATGCACCGGCGATAACACCTTGTGCAGCGAAGTGTGCAGCTTGCTGGCTTGAACCACACTGGCGGTCGATCGTGGTTCCTGGAACCGTGTCTGGCCAACCTGCGGCGAGTACTGCGTTACGCGCAACGTTGAGGCTCTGCTCACCAACTTGCATCACGCAACCCATGACAACGTCATCAATCAGCGCTGGATCGAGATCGTTGCGCTGAACAAGTTGTTGCATGATTTCGGAAGCGAGATCTACAGGGTGCCAGTTCTTCAACTTGCCATTACGGCGACCAAGTGGGCTGCGAATTGCATCAACAATTACTGCGGTAGTCATGACGTGATTTCTCCTCACGGGTGAACGCTCAATGCGACGGAGTTTTCCGTAGCTGCGTCTTTAGTTTGCCCCACGGGCAGGCCAATTTCCTCATTGGCACTCTTTCACTGGTGGAGACGATGGGACTCGAACCCACGACCCTCTGCTTGCAAAGCAGATGCTCTAGCCAACTGAGCTACGTCCCCGTACGGCGGTCTCTAAGGGTAGCGGTTGAATTGGCCAACACTCCAAACGGCCATGGCTAAATCACGGGCTTCGCCAAATGGTCGCAGGTAGCCTTCGGTACATGGTCGGCGAACTCATTTACGCATTTCGGGTCATGCGCCTGCCTCTTCTCGACACTGGCGGAGCCCCCATCGGCAAGATCGATGACATTGTGGTGGTCTCTGGCCGCGCCACCGAGGCCCCTCGTGTGTTGGGCTTTGTTGCCACCAGCCAACGCCGCAGCATTTTTGTGAGTGCCAGCCGAATTGCCTCACTCGACAATTCGGGCGCCCGCCTGAAGTCGTGGGATGTAGACCTGAACCCATTTCGAGCACGCGACGGCGAGCGTTTGCTTGGCCGTGAAATTTTGGATCAAAAAATTGGTGACGAAACTGTCAGCGACGTGGCGCTCGCATTTCAATCGGGGCGCAGTCCTGGTTGGCACATCACCAAGGTGCGGCTTGCGAAGCGCAGTTTGCTAAACCCGCGTCCGAGTTATCGCCTTGTTGATTGGGAACACATTGCACACATGTTTGCGCCACAAACAGCACTTGCTGCCGAAGCTGCGCGTTTGCGTGACATGCACCCAAGCGACGTCGCTGCTGTTATTCGCGCACTTCCTCTTGAGCAACGTCGACTTGTTGCTGCAGCAATGGACGACGAGCGCTTGGCCGACGTTCTTGAGGAGTTGCCAGAAGACGAACAGTTGCGCCTGATTGAAGGGCTCGACATGGAGCGTTTGACCAACGTGTTCGAGGAAATGGAATTCGACGACTTGGCCGACTTGCTCGCGCAAATGCCTGGCGAACAACGCAGCCGTGTTCTTGAAGCCATGGATGACGACGACGCCGAAACTATGCGTCAGTTGTTGTCGTATGCAGAAGGCACTGCCGGTTCGTTGATGACACCAGACGTCATCGTGATGTCACCTGACGCAACGGTTGCCGATGCGCTTGCACGAATTCGTGAACCGGAAATTTTGGTTTCAATTGCTGCGCAGGTGTTTGTTGCGCATGCGCCGCACTACCCGCCAACCGGTACGTATTTGGGTGTCGTGCATTTCCAACGATTGCTTCGCGAATCGCCACAGTTAACGCTTGGTCAGTGTGTAGAAATGGAAGCAACCATTAGTCCAACCATGACCGAGCGCGAAGTAGCAGAGCGTCTTGCTTCGTACAACTTGCTTGCTGTTGCTGTTTGCGACGCAAACAATCGCCTCCTTGGCGCAATCACAGTTGACGACGTACTCGACCGCACACTGCCTGCCAACTGGCGTCGCCGCCCGATAACTGGAGCAACATCATGAGGCGCAGCGACCTTGCACGTCCACGCAAGCGCCGCCCGGTTCTTGGCATTCACTACGACCCGGATGCTTTCGGTCAGTTCAGTGAAACCATCGCTCGCAACTTGGGTTCTGCCCGCTTCCTGATGGTGCAGACCATCTTGGTCATCATCTGGGTAGTGCTCAACGTTGCATTTGTAGCGTTGCGTTGGGACCCGTATCCATTTATTTTGCTGAACCTGATGTTCTCGGTGCAGGCCGCATACGCAGCACCACTCATTTTGCTGGCCCAAAACCGCCAAGAAATTCGCGACCGCAGGCAGGCAGAGACCGACCGCGCAATGGCTGCTGCAACCCAGGCAAACGCTGAGTTTCTTGCTCGTGAACTTGCCAGTGTTCGTTTTGCTTTGTCGAACGTGGTGACGGTTGACGAACTACGCGATCAGATTGAGTCGCTTATGCGCGCACTCGATGAATCGCGTCAACCACCGCAGCAGTAAACACTTCTGGGTTTTGCCAGTTCACTAAGTGATCGCCGTCAATTTCAATAACTATCGCTTGTGTTGCTTGTGCAAGTGCGTGTTGCTTGCGTGGAGCAACGAGTGCATCGCGTGACGTCACAATGCTGACGGTTGGCACACCGAGTGTTGCCGCCCACGGTCGAGCGTCGTGTTTCGACAAAGCTCGACCTGCTTGATTAATTGTCCACGAATCATTTCGTCGAATTTCTGAAACCAGCCATGGTCGCAAAGTTGCTGCCGAACTTGATCGCGGAATTTTGAGCTTGATATAGCGATCAATAACTCGTGGTGTGGAGAGCATGCGAAACAGCGGTGACACGACCCGCCCGATTTTCCACCGTGTGCGTTCGTTGCGCGTAGCGCTCCATTCCAGGGCGGTTGCACATAACACCAATGAATGCACACGTGTTGGGTGACGCTTGCTCATCAGCATGGCAATTGGGCCACCCATGGAATACCCCACTGCGGTGGCCGAAGAAATTCCCAACTGATCCATGACTGCAATGGCGTCATCGGCGCAATCTTCAAGTGTGAATCGGTCATTGGTGCGTAACCCGCGACCGTGCCCGCGATGATCGATGGCGATGAGTGAATAGTCCCGTGCAAGTTCTGCATACACAGGAAAAAAGTTGATGTCTGCGTTTCCTGTCCAACCGTGCAACAACATCACCACCGGAGCACTTGGATTTTCATGTTCTGCGAAGCGAACGAAAAACTCTCCGCGGTTTAGCACTGATACAACGCGGCCATCTGGCATCCATGGAAGTGATGAAAATGTTTGAGAGTAGGTCTTTACTGGCATGATTCGCAGCGTCCAATGAGGTCTAGTCGGTGATGATCAAGCGCAAACCCTTCGCGTTTAGCAAGTTTGGTTAGAGCATTGTCGAGGTCGCGCTCTAATGCATCGGGTACCACTACGTCACGAACTGTTCCACATGTCGAGCACACCAGGTGATGGTGGTGTCCTGTGAGGTGTTCGGCCAATTCGTATAAGCCACCGTCTTGCGACGACATTACGCGAGTCACCACTCCTGCATCTTGCAGCACTGTGAGGTTTCGATACAGCGAACTCTGCGGTAAATCATCAAC
Source organism: Ilumatobacteraceae bacterium (assembly GCA_023263695.1). Taxonomy (GTDB): domain Bacteria; phylum Actinomycetota; class Acidimicrobiia; order Acidimicrobiales; family Ilumatobacteraceae; genus UBA3006. The sequence continues at coordinate 30,204 of JALQUZ010000011.1, read as the reverse complement.
TGAGCTCAGCAACTCTGCAATACCCACCGGTTGTGAAAACTGAGCGATTGCACCGACTATTTCTTTACGTTTGATGGTGTAGCGCTGGCCGCTTTGTTTCATGAGCTCGCTGGCATGTTCGTGAACATCGCCATGAGAAGAATGGTTGCGGGACGACACAGCAAAAATCTATCGGTGTTATGCACCAACAAATTGGTGTACTCGCACACCAGATGCCAGCACTAATTCAAGCAATGCGGCGTTTGGTAATTCGGGCTCGCCAAGTACACGTACTCCGTGCGCCGTTATTTCACCTATTGCAACTGCGTGGGCACTTGCTGCACTGACTACACCTGCGAGTTGCGCAATGCGTTCTGCAATTCCGGCAATTTCCACAATTCGCGACCCACCGCGATTTCCGCGAACTTCAATGCGCACGGCACCCATGCCACCTTCGGCGTGTGGTGGAGCAAGCATTGGTAGGCGTGCAGTAAATCGATCGCGTCGTGTTGCAGAAACTCGAGCAGTAATTCGCTCAAGTTCTGGCATTGCCTTTTTCAATAACACGGGGTCGGGAAGTTCGGCACGGTAACAGTCGTATGCCCCAACTGGTTCTGGAAACCAGCACAATTCACGTCCACTTCCCGATGGACGACGCAACCATTCGTCGTCGTGCCACCCTATGGATTGACCCGACAATGCGTCGTGGTGTTGGCGTGCACAATCCGGACCGCCTGTTCCATGCATGGCAACGTGTGCTTCGTCAATGGTGTCAAAACGTTCAGTCATGGAACGCAACAACAATCCGGTAACTCCTGGGCTTGATGCAGCACCAACAATAATGACGGCCTCGTGTTCTTTGGCTTGAGCATCGAGAGCCAACAAATTCATGCAGTCTTGAACATTGTCCGACAGCGACACCACAGAAACTCCGCGCTGAATAAATTGCGTCGACATGTGAGCATGCGGCGATCCAAAGGCAAGTACGACAACGCCACATTCGAACAGTTCTTCGCGGGCAACTGCCGCAACACGGACTTCGTTTGTGCTGTGCAGCGATGACAACCGTTGTGCGCGAGCTCTTGTTTTGTCGCTCACCAAAATATTGGTGTGTCCAAGTGCGCGTAAGTGTTCAACTACTCGAACGCCTGTTACACCCGCACCGAGCACACCAACTTTGGCGGTCAGCATGGCGACTATTGCTTCGTAGAAAGAGTGTTCGCTGAATTGCTCTCTGATGGAGTCATGGGACGCCATCCTCCACGAGTAGTGGAGTTTTCGGATCGTCCCTTGAGGCGCAGAATGGCTCCGGCAGCACCCGCGATGCCAAGCACCATCAGTACGCGTCGGATGAAATTCACTGCACTACCTCCGTGGGGCTAACAAGAATCGAACTTGTGACCTCATCCTTATCAGGGATGCGCTCTAACCAACTGAGCTATAGCCCCGAATTGTTCTCGGGGCACATGAGCCTACTGCCGCTTTCCGTCACCCTCAACCGTGGAAACCAGAACCTCTTCTTCCAGCACAGACACCCGAATTCCGCCTACAAGATCGGTAATGAGGTTGAACATTGTTGCACCAAGCACCCACACAATGGTGAGCAATGCCACAAGCAGTAGACCGAGCAAAATTTCATTGAGCAACAGTGTCCATCCGTGGAATTGGAACGACTCCCAACCAAACGACATGAGGAAACGTTCAATGTTGTCGATGGTTCCGGTTGCGGAAGCAACGCTCCATAACAACACCGATGCAACTAATACGGTGAAGTACACCACAAGGTGGAATGCAAGCCCAACTTTAAACGCGGACCAAGGATCGATTTCGCGAATAACTCGGGTAACTCGACGCACTCGCGGTGCACGTGCTGATGTTTTACTCACGGTTCCAGTGTAGGCACTGGATTTGACCAAGTATCGACAGCGTGTGCCAGCCGTTGTGTGCCTTCAACATCTACACATACTTCAAATGCGGAACTCTGTGGCGTTGGCTCGCTAAAACCGCACATCGTTGCATTATTCAGATGCGTTACTTCGCGAGCTGCAACTTCACTTCCATACACAGATGCGAGCGCGCTGACTTGACTAACAATTCGAGCACGTTCGGCATTGATGAGATAGTTACCAACTTGGATGAACGCAGCACACAACAACACCAGTGCTGCAAGTGTGAGCGCAACTGTCAGTGTTGCACTACCTCGTTCGGTGCAAAGTGGTGTACTTATGCTTCGTCGTGTGAGAGAACAAGTGCCGCAGAAGCCACAACTTGTCCGTCGTCCATGCTCATGATGCGCACGCCAGTTGCCGCGCGACCTTGGCTGGAGATTTCTTTCACTGGGGTGCGAATGGTGGTTCCACCCGAAGCAACTACCACGATGTCGTCATCGATACCCGCCATAAATGCGGCCACTACGTGACCCTTTTTGCCGGTGAGTTTGATGCCAATCATGCCCATGCCACCTCGGCCTTTGCGAGCAAAGTTGCTGACTTGAGTGCGCTTGCCATATCCCGACTCGGTGATGATGAGAATTGCTGAATCGTCCTTAGCAACATCGCATGACACCACTTCGTCGCCTGCACGCAACTTCATTCCGCGCACACCTGCTGCCGAACGACCCATTGGACGAACACCTTTTTCGGAAAAGCGAATGGTTTGTCCATCACGCGTCACCATGAAGACATCGTCGCTGCCCGAAGTTTCAATCACGCGAACCAGTTCGTCCTTTGGACGCAGTTTCAAGGCAATCAGACCATCGCGGCGGCTTGAGTCGTATTCGTTAAATGGAGTCTTTTTGACCTGTCCCTCTTTGGTTGCGAAGAACAAGAAGCGTTCGCCAGGGAATTCGCGGGTGTCAATGATTGCCTGAATGGTTTCACCTTGGTTCAACGGCAATAGGTTGACAATTGGAATGCCTTTTGCGGTGCGATCGCGCTCCGGAATGTCGAGTGCGCGCAACCGGTACACACGTCCACGGTTCGAGAAGAACAGCAAGTAGGAGTGTGATGTAGTGAAGATGACGTTACTCACGATGTCATCTGACTTCATCTTGGCGCCGCTTACTCCCCTGCCACCACGACCTTGTGTGCGGAATGAATCGGCAGAGACAGCCTTGATGTATTGAGCCTGGGTCATCACGATGACAAGTTCTTTGTTGTCAACCAAGTCTTCAACACTCATTTCACCAACATCGGCGGCAATTTTGCACACGCGAGGAGTGGCGAAAGCTTCGCGAACTGCTGTGAGTTCTTTCGAAATAACCGCGCGCAACTTCGTGTCGGAGTTGAGAATTGACTCAAGTTCCTTAATGCGAGCAAGCACATCTTTTTGTTCTGTCTCAAGATCGATGCGCGACAATCTGGTGAGTTGGCGCAACTGCATGTCGAGAATGTCAATTGCTTGACGCTCGGAGAAGTTGTACTTCTTACCCATCAGCGCGGCCTTGGCAGATGCGGCGTCTTCGCTTGCGCGAATGAGTTTGATGATTTCATCGATGACATTAAGCGCCTTCAGACGACCTTCAAGAATGTGATTACGGTCGGTTGCTTTTTGTAGGCGAAACTTTGAACGTCGTGTGGTGACATCAATTTGGTGATCGACATAGCCAACAAGCGCATCGCGCAAATTAAGTGTGCGAGGAACTCCGTGCACAAGCGCAACCATGTTCACAGGGAAACTGGTTTGTAGCTGCGTGAGCTTAAACAAGTTGTTCATGACCACGTTTGAGTTCGCGTCACGCTTCAGCGTGATGATGAGGTTGGTTTGACCACCCGATGAGTTGTCGTTCACGTCGGCAATGCCGTCGAGTTCACCGCCATCTACAAGTTCTTGAATGCGGGATGCAATTGCGGAACAACTTGCTTGATAGGGAAGTTCGGTAACCACAATGAGCATTTGCCCGCGCTTGCCTTCTTCAATGCTGACCTTTGCGCGCATTTTGATGCTGCCTCGACCGGTTTGATAAGCGTCTTTAATTCCGTCACGACCAAGGATGAGACCGCCAGTTGGGAAGTCTGGGCCCTTCACAAACTTCATGAGGTCACCAGTTGTTGCCTCCGGGTTATCGATGAGGTGCAACGTGGCATCCACTACTTCGCCAAGGTTGTGCGGCGGAATGCTGGTGGCCATACCTACTGCAATGCCTTGGCTGCCGTTTACCAAAAGGTTGGGGAAACGAGCTGGCAACACAATTGGTTCTTCTGCGGTTCCGTCATATGTAGCAATGAGATCGACGGTGTCCTCGTCGATGTCTGCAAGCAACTGCATGGCAAGTGGGTGCAAACGAGATTCGGTGTAACGACTGGCTGCCGGACCAAAATCTGGTGATCCGTAGTTGCCGTGAAAATCGATCAGTGGGTGGCGCAACGAAAATGGTTGGGCCATGCGAACGAGCGCATCGTAGATAGCACCGTCACCGTGTGGGTGATAGCGCGCCATGGTGTCGCCGGTAACACGAGCGCACTTTACGAAAGGACGGTCTGGACGAAAACCCTGTTGGTCCATATCCCAAATAATTCGACGGTGAACTGGCTTCAAACCATCGCGTACGTCGGGCAGTGCGCGAGACATGATGACGGACATTGCGTAGTCAAGAAACGAACGTTCCATTTCGTCTTGTAACTGCACCGGCTGAACCGAGTCTGGGTTAACAAACAAATCGTCTTGTTTTACAGGCGGTTTACGTGGAGGCGTACCTGAAGCGGTTTCTGCTGCGGGTGCTGCCTTGCTGCTCGCAGATTTATCGCTACGCGGAGCAAGCTTTTTGGCTGCTGCTTTTTTTGCTGGTTTTTTACTGGCCATTACACACGTCCTTTACGCCTAAGTGCTCGCTAGAAGTCGAGGTTGCGCACGTCGCGCGCATTGGTTTGAATAAATTTCTTACGACTTTCTACGTCGTCTCCCATGAGCACGCTCATGATGTCTTCGGCGAGCGCAGCTTCATCGACAGTGACCTGCAACAACGTGCGTGAGTCAGCCGACATGGTGGTGCTGCGAAGTTCTTGCCAATCCATTTCGCCAAGACCCTTCAAGCGCTGGAATTCCTTCTTGTGGTTTGGGTGTTCGGCGAGGAACTTTTCCTTTGCAGCGTCATCTTTGAGATAAATCTTTTCTTTACCAATTTCAGTAGAGAACAACGGCGGTTGCGCAATATAGATGAATCCGTTTTCGACCATTGGTTTCATCTGTCGATAGAAAAACGTGAGCAACAAGGTGCGAATGTGGCTGCCGTCCACGTCGGCATCAGCCAAAATAACGACCTTGTGATAGCGCGCCTTTGAAGCATCGAATTCTTCATTACCAATACCGCCACCAATTGCAGTAATAAGCGTTTGAATTTCGGTGTTCTTCAACATCTTGTCGAGGCGTGCGCGTTCGACGTTCAAGATTTTTCCACGAATTGGCAAAATTGCTTGCGTGCGTGGGTCGCGTGCGTCTACTGCTGTGCCGCCTGCAGAGTCACCTTCAACGATGAAGAGTTCTGTTTCGCTCGCGTCGGTGCTGGTGCAGTCTTTCAACTTGTCGGGCATACCGGCACCTGCGAGCGCGGTCTTTCGACGAACTGCATTGCGTGCATTTTTTGCAGCAAGCCGAGCTTGTGCCGCAGCGATCGCTTTCTTCACAATGCGATTTGCCTCAGTTGGGTTTTCTTGCATCCACTCTTCAAGTCGTGCGTTTGTTTCTTTCTGCACGAATGAACGGATGGAGACGTTGCCCAACTTTGCTTTGGTTTGACCTTCAAACTGTGGCTCGCGAAGTTTTACCGCAACGATTGCGGTGATGCCTTCGCGGATGTCTTCACCCAGCAGGTTGTCGTCTTTTTCTTTCAACGCATTAGTGGCACGCGCATACTTATTGACCACCGAGGTGAGCGCAGTCTTGAAACCTTCAACATGCATACCGCCTTCAACGGTGGAAATGCCGTTGGCATAGCCATAAATTCCCTCGTAATAGCCCGTGTTCCATTGCAGTGCGATGTCGACGGTTTGTTCGTCGTCGCTGCCCTCGTAGTGAGCAACCTTGGTGAACAAGGCTTCACGTGACGCATTTAAATGCTTAACGAAGTCAACAATTCCACCCTTGTATTGATAGGTGATGGATTGCTTTTTGTCGGCACGTTCGTCGTTAAAGACAACTTCCAGGTCTTTATTCAAAAATGCCATCGTTTGCAATCGCTCGGTGACGGTGCGTGCAACAAACTCCACGCCTTCGGAAGCGAAGATGGTTGGATCTGGCCAGAACGAAACCGTTGTTCCAGTTGTTGACTTGTTCGGCGAAGCACCAATCTTTGACAATTTCCCTTTTGGTTTTCCACCGTCAATAAATTCTTGACTGAAGCGTTCTCCGCCGCGATCAACAACTGCAACGAGCCGCTTTGACAACGCGTTCACAACCGACACACCTACACCGTGTAGTCCACCAGAAACTTTGTACCCTTCGCCGCCAAACTTTCCGCCGGCGTGCAACACGGTGAGCACCACTTCGAGTGCGCTCTTGCCTTTGTGTTGACCAGACGTGTATGGGTCGACAGGAATTCCACGACCGTTGTCGCTAACTGCGCAACCGCCATCGGCAAGCAAAGTAACCGTGATTTTGTTGCAGTATCCGGCCATTGCTTCGTCAACAGAGTTGTCCACAATTTCCCAAATGAGGTGATGTAAACCCGTAAGTCCTGTGGAACCGATGTACATGCCTGGACGCTTGCGAACTGGGTCAAGGCCTTCGAGTACTTGAATGTCTTTTGCGCCATATGACGCAGAGCCGGCCGTAGCCGATTTTTGAGCTTTGGTGGTTGCCATCATTTACCTTCTGGGAGAGCGCCGAAAAAGCGGCGAGACACACGGTTGAGCAACATAATTAACACGACTTAGTCTACCAATTACTTACTACGCGAATTGCGTTTTACGCGCACATCAATACCAACAATGTTGCTTGAAGTTGCTGTTGACAACGTGGTGAGAAGTTGCGGTTCAAGAAAACGCATTTGAGTAGCCCATGCTGTTTCGGTCACTTCGACAAGCAATCGTGAGTGTTCAAGTTTGATGGGAGCAACATGTTGTGCAACATGTTCGCCGACAAGAGTGACCCAATCGGTAAACACACTGTTCACCACTGACGCAGGTTCGGAGCCAAGTCGAGACAACAATGCGTTCAGTTCGGTGGACAGTCGACCGAGGCTGCCCATGCTGGCGTCAATTTGCCGATCCTCCTCGAGGGACTGCTCGGATGGGTTGTTGAAATTGCTCATGCTGGAAAATTGTCCTTATTTGTGCTGTCTTGAACGACCGCACCCTGTTGAATACGCACAATACGGTCGGGGTGAGCGGCCTCGGGAAGGTACCCGGCTGTGGTGATGAGTACCTGGCCTTCCGGGAAGTGACGCAATAAGGCTGCCGCCCGGCTGGGGTCTAGTTCAGACAACACATCGTCCAAAATGAGCACTGGTGGAGAGCCACATTCCTCGGTGACCATGCGGTGCACCGCCAGCCTCATCGCTAGGGCCAAGGTACGTTGCTCCCCTTGCGAGGCATGGGTTCTGGCCGGCAATCCGTTTATCAGCAGGTCGATGTCGTCGCGGTGGGGTCCTACTGTGCTGGTTCCTCGGCGGATGTCGTCGTGTCGGTTGGTGGCCAGTTCGTTGGCCAAGCCGATTCGTCGCCATTCAGGTTCATACACCAAACCAATAGGCGTGGCTTTTTCGGCGAGTTCTTCGTACGCCTTGGTGACACGTGGAGAAATTTGAGCAATGAGTCGTGCGCGTTCGTCACCTAGTTGAGTGCCCAATTCCGACAACTTGGCATCCCACACATCAAGCGTGCTCGCAATGTCACCAGACAACCTGCCGCCCGCTTGTTTCAATAACGAGTTGCGTTGGCGTAACACTTTTTCAATTTCACTACACAACACATCAAGTTTTGGTTGCAACGCTATGAGCGCATCATCAATGAAGTCGCGGCGCACGCTTGGTGCAGCTTTCACCAACTCTAAGTCCTCCGGTGAAAACACGGTGGTGCGCACCACACCAAGTAGGTCTCGCGAACGCGCAAGCCGTTGTTTATTTACCAGAGAGCGGTTGCGGCCCGTGCGCACTAACTCGGTTTCAATCAAAATTTCTCTACCGTCAGCGTGCACAACCGTTGCTCGCAACACGGCGCTTTCGCTTCCTGTACGAATGAGTGCTTCGTTAGGAACACCACGAAAACTTTTAAGCGTCGCCAGATAACCAAGAGCTTCAACCAAATTGGTTTTGCCTTGACCATTGTTTCCAATTACTGCAGTAACACCCGAAGTTAGCTCGATGGTTGTCGCTGCATAGTTGCGAAAGTTGGTGAGCTCAAGGTGTTGAATGATCACGCTGTCGCTCAGAACGTTGTGCTTATACGGTAAGTCGTTGTGGCATCACCAAGTAGAGATAATCCTCTGCTCCAACACCGCGTAGTACTGCTGGGCGTTGTGGGTCGGTGGTTTGAATAGTGATCTCGTCACCAGTTACTGCTTCAATTCCTGCAGCAAGATACTCAGGGTTAAAACCGACAGTCATTTCTGTTCCTTCAAGTGAGCAGTCAATTTCTTCTTCTGAGTTTCCAATGTCTTGAGTTATCACCGACAACTTCAATGACGTTGCGTTCATCTCTAAACGGACAGGGGTAGTTTCACGAGCAAAAATTCGACAACGACGTACTGCTTCAAGCAACGCTTCGCGAGCAACGGTAAGTGTGTTTGGGTACGACGGCTGAATAAGTTGTCGATAGTTAGGGAATTCAACCTGTAACAAACTGGTGGACAGAGTTGCATTTCCTACCGCAAACGTTGCTCGGTCTTCGGCAAGACACAGTGTTACTTCGTCGCCTTGATTCAATAAGCGTTGGAGTTCGCCGAGTGCGCGGCTTGGAATGACCACTTTTTGCCCATGACCAAGAACATTTGTTCCTGGTAAATCACGAACAGCCAAACGGTATGAGTCAGTTGCAACAAGGCGAAGACCTTCAGGTTCTGCCGACATGAGAACTCCAGTTAATGGCAACCGCTGCATGTCAGAACTTGCAGCACGAACAACTTGACGAAGTGCTTCACTGAGCAATGGAGCAGACAGTGTTACTGGTGGCGCGCTAGCAAGTGCAATCTGTGGGAAGTCGCTAGCAGCAAATGTTGCAACTGTTGTTTGTGCTCGGCCGGAAGAAATATGAACTTCCTCACCGGAGGATTCAAACGTAACTTTTCCGTCGGCTCCTGCGCGAACAATGTCACTTAACAATTTTGCGCTTGCTACAACAACACCGTCGGCTTGACCGCCAACAGGAAGCACAAACTGCACCGACAAGTCATTGTCGGTGCATGACAACATCAACTGGTCGCCCGTCACTTCAAGTTTTACTCCCGATAATGCAGGCATTGCATTGTTGCGTGTGGACGCAACTCGAGCCGCTGCACCTAAGGCTTCTGCCAACACTTCGCGCTCAACTCGAAATTTCATCACCATGCTCCTTGGCCAATGTTGTTCATTGTTATTTGTGGATGTTTATATAAAGACTTAATAACGGTAATAAGGGGTGTGGATTGTGGATGAACCTCTTGAACACCAAATGACATATAGGAATTAAACCCACAACCTTGTGAGGCTGCAAGCACATCTTGCAATTGTGTAGTTCGAGCATCCGTGCATAACTGGCGGTTATCCACTGGATGTTGTGCTGTTGCCCACATGGTTGTCCCCAACATGATTTACGACGTCTTAAATTTCTGAACGAGCTCGGTGACTTGCTCGTAGACCTGTTTGCGCTCACTCATCATGCGTTGAGTTTTATCAACGGCGTGAATAACGGTGGTGTGGTCTCGGCCACCAAAGAGACGAGCTATAGCTGGATAGCTGAGGTCGGTTAATTCACGAAACACATACATGGCAGTTTGACGTGCTTGCACCAGTGGGCGTTGGCGACTCTTGCCACGAAGGGCTTCAACCTCAAAACCAAGGTGATCGGCAATCTCGATCAAGAGTTGTTCGTCAGTGCGTGGCTTCACTGCAGTGCGGGTGAGCAAGTCGGTAAGCAACTGCTTGGCCAACGACACGTCGACTTGGGTTTTGTTCAAACTGGCGTAAGCAGCAACCCGAATGAGGGCGCCTTCAAGTTCACGAATGTTGGTGGTGACGTTGCTGGCAATGAACTCCAACACTTCATGCGACACCGAAGTGCGTTCACGTTCTGCCTTGTTGCGAAGAATGGCCAAACGCGTTTCCATGTCTGGCGGTTGAATGTCGGTAATGAGGCCCCAACGGAACCTTCCACGCAAACGGTCTTCCAAAGTGGGAATAGCGTCCGGCATACGGTCAGAGGAAATAACAATTTGCTTATTTGCTCCGTGCAGCGAGTTAAACGTGTGGAAGAACTCTTCTTGTAGTCCCTCTTTGCCTTCCATGAACTGAATGTCGTCAATGAGCAACACATCGACTTCTCGGTAGCGACGTTTGAAGGCAGCAATGGTGTTGCTGCGAATGCCGTCGACGTATTCGTTCAAGAAGGTTTCGGTCGAGACATAGCGAACTTCGTAGTGGGCATAGTTCTGGTGGACGTAGTACCCAATGGCGTGCAGCAGGTGGGTTTTGCCCAATCCGGCAGAACCATAGATGAATAACGGGTTGTACGAACGACCAGGTGTCTCGGCAACTCGTTGAGCAGCAGCCAAGGCGAACTGGTTCGAGGTGCCTTTAACGAAGGTTTCGAAGGTGTACCTCGGGTTCAACCCCACAGCCGAGCCTTTGCCGGTGCGACTTTTCAGCGTGGTGGTTTCTGTTGGCTGGTTAAGCGAAGTGTTGAGCTCGGCTGGCAAGTGGTCTGGGGTGTTGGTGGTGGACAACTGTTCATTCACATCAGCAGCGGTATTGGTCTGAACGTCGATGAGGAGTTGGCGCTCGCTGGCTCCCACTTCGTCGAGTGCGTCGCGCACAAGTGACATGTAGCGGGTAAGGATGCGTTCGCGAACATAAGTATTGGGAACTTGCAGACGAAGACTCATTTTGTCGTCGGCAATAGCGACAGCGTCATTGAATGTGGAGAACCACACTGCCTCGGAAACTTGGGCACGCAAAACTTGAGCGGTTGCACGCCACACATCATCGTGGTTTTCGGTGCCGCGAGAGTCGACTTGTAGCTCGTTTTCCATAGTTCCTCTGTACTGATATGTGCGTTTCACTTGTGATGAAACCCAATGATGTAAAGCATTTCCGATTACCGGAACCCGTGTCATATGCCGTCCACAGCACTGTCCACAGGGTGTGGACACCCCTGCCGACACGAGGCAGGGTTAGCGAAGGTAGCAGGTTTTCCACAGGCAGAAAAAACCGAGATTTGCCTGTAGAGTTCTTGCCGTTGTAGTCCCATCGTTCAGCCCAATAGGTTGTTCGTCCAGAGCTGTCGAGACCCTCTCGACACCGAACCGAGGAGGCGTGCGTGAAACGCACTTTCCAGCCAAATAATCGCCGTCGCGCCAAGAAGCATGGCTTTCGCCATCGTATGAAGTCCCGTGCAGGCCGCGCCATTTTGAAGTCTCGTCGTGCCAAAGGCCGACACAAGCTTTCGGCTTGATCGGCCGGATACGCCAACGGGAGATTTTCTCCCGACTATCCAAAGAGGGAACATATGTTCGCTCCAATGGGTTGTGGTGTCTGATGTTGACTGACTCTTCCTTGCCAGGTGCCCATGTGGGCTACGCCATTGGTCGAAACGTGGGTGGGGCTGTACTCCGCAACCGGATTCGCCGTCAATTGCGCTCTCTTCTCGAGGCCAAGTCCGACCGCATTCCTGCAGGGTGGTATTTAGTAGGCGTCCAACCGCGGGTTGGGGCCATGTCGTGGACCGAACTTGGGGCAACCGTTGACCAATTGCTGGCAAAAGTAGTTAGTTCATGAACATGGCCGCCCCACACCCGCTTCTCACCAAGAGTGATGAAACCACCACTCGGATTCAGCTTGCCATGTTGCGAGCTATTCGCTGGTATCAGTCGTTGCGCCCCGGCCACCCTTCGCCGTGCCGGTTTTTCCCATCATGTTCCGAGTACGGATATGAAGCCATCGAAACCTTTGGCGCTGGTCGAGGCGGAATGTTGACAGTTCGCCGTCTCCTGCGCTGCCGCCCGTTTGGTCCGTCGGGTTTCGATCCAGTTCCTCTCCCCCAAGAAACAGCTTCGGTATCGCCTACCGTCTGTTGCACCCACAACACGAAAGATTGCTAACCGCTCATGTTTGAACTCGCCGCTCGCCTCATTGCCACGTTCTACGCCTGGACTCACAACTACGCCCTCGCCATTGGTTTGGTCGCCGTTGTGGTGATGTTGCTCATTACCCCGCTCACACTGAAGAGCACCAAAGGCATGTTGGAAATGCAACGGCTGCAACCAGAAATGCGTCGTTTACAAGCAGAGTTCAAAGGTGATCGCCAAAAACTGAACGAAGCAATGATGAAGTTGTATCAGGAACACAAAGTCAACCCAATGGCTTCGTGTTTGCCAATTGCTGCGCAGATGCCGGTGTTCATCATTATGTTCCGTGCGTTGCACGGTTTGATTTCAAAGGCCGCAGATGGCGTGACCTTTGCACCGAAGTATCTGAACGAAGCATCGGAGTTGTATAAGTCGTTGGTTGGAAAAACCAAGATGGTGTCGTTTGGTATCGACTTGGCGTTGAAGCCTGTTGAGGCGGTGAAAAACGATTTTGCAACCGGACTGATTTATGTCTTCCTCGTTGCCGCACTTGCTGCGCTGTATTTCGTGCAGCAGCGAATGGTTGCATCACGCACAGTAAGTCCAACCATGTCGGCGTCACAAGCCAAATTAATGCAGTACTTACCGGTGTTATTTGCAGTTTTTCAACTGTTTTTGCCAACTGGTTTGATCGTGTACTACATGGTGCAAGCACTTATTCGCATTGGCCAACAGGGGTACATCACCAAGCGTTTTTATGGCAACGATTCGTCGCTTGGTCGACAAGCACAGGAAGCAAGTGCGCGTGCTCGTGAAATGTCGAAGGGCGACAAAGAGTCTTCGAAGCCAAAGAAAGAAGCGACCGATCCAAAAGCTCCGTTCGTGAGCAAACGAGTGACTCCTCCAAAAGGTGGATTCTCATCGGCGAAACCATCAACTCCTCCGGGTAAAAACCGAAGCAGCGCGATTCCGCGCAAACCAAAAAAATCGTAAGACATCACACGTAAGGACATTGTTATGGAATGGGTAGAAACCACAGCAGAGACCATTGAGTTGGCGAAGAACTTGGCACTTGATCAGTTGGGTGTTGCAGAAGATGACGCCGAATTCGAAGTCGTTGAAGAACCAAAACAAGGACTCTTTGGACGCACTCGCGGAGAAGCTCGTGTTCGCGCACGTGTTCGTCCGAACAGCGTGCGAATAAAGAACGATCGTCGCGATAAGCCGGCAAAGCGCGGACCGCGTAAAGAAGGAGAGGCCAAGGGTGGCCGTCGTGAGAAGTCAACTACTTCTCGTCCTAAACGTGAAGCAGCCCCACGGGCTCCACGGCCAGACATGCCATCAGTCGACCCAGCCACTGTGAGTGCTGCTGCAACCACATTTCTTGAAGGCATGCTCGCTGCTGCGGGCTTAACGGGCTCCGTTTCGGTTCAGCAGACTGGCGAAGACATCGACATCAATGTCAGTGGCACCGACGTTTCGGTATTTGTTGGCGCAAAAGGTGCAACATTGATGGCCGTTCAGGATCTCACCCGTGTGGTGAGTCAACGTCGATTGGGTGACCATGAGACACACCTGCGAGTAGATATTGCTAGTTACCGCGAAAAGCGCCGCGAAGCCCTGAGTCGCTTTGCCCTCAAGGTGGCAAACGATGTTCTTGAAAGCGGCCAACCGCGCGTGCTCGAACCAATGAACTCTGCAGACCGCAAGATTGTCCATGACACACTGGTGGAGTTCGCCGGTATTGCCACCCGTTCGCAAGGCCAAGACCCACACCGCCGTGTAGTTGTTGCCCTTGCAGACGATCAGCCAGAAGAGGCATAACTAGACTGCCCACGTGGCAGTTCCTCATCCAGCCGAACACGAAGGGCTGATCCGCATATTCAGTGCGGCTCAGCGAATTGGCGCCCTTGGCACACAACCCGTACAGGACATGATTGCTCATGCCTGCGCGTTTGCGGATGCTCTCCCCCAGTCAGTCCACACGTGCGTAGATCTGGGAAGTGGAGCCGGTGTACCGGGACTCGTGATTGCCATTGCACGCCCAGAAATCCACCTCACCTTGGTGGATCGACGATCAAAACGAACAGACGCTCTTCAACGAGCAATTAGGGCGCTGGGCATTGAGGATCGGGTGTCCGTGGTGTGTACAGATGTGGAGAGTTTTGCACGGACCACAAAAATGAAGCACTCCTTTGACGCCGCATGCGCTCGGGGTTTTGGACCGCCCGAATTCACCCTGAAGTGGTCGACCGAACTGGTAAAAACCGGGGGAGTCATTGTGGTCTCCGAACCCCCTCTTGGGTCCCCTGACCGCTGGCAAGGAATAGACCTATCTGCTTGTGGTGCGTCTCAACCTATTCGTGTTGGGCCTGTGGCAATGTTCCACGTGGAACATTAACGACCGATGAGTTGCTCGATCCAGAACATGTTCCACGTGGAACATTTCGCAAAGCCATCCCCCTAATCACCCCAGACGGGCGGTATTCTTGGCTCATCATGAACACGCCAGGTATCACCCCTACTGGTCCGTATCCAACGCCGAGGATCATTGCCATGGCGAACCAAAAAGGTGGAGTTGGCAAGACCACGACCACCATCAATCTTGGCGCCTGCCTTGCGGAGCAGGGCTATCGAGTGCTGCTCATCGACCTTGACCCACAAGGAAATGCCTCTACGGGCCTGGGACTCAATACCCGCGACATGGAAACCAGCATTTATGACGTGTTGCTACATGAGACCCCCCTTGAAGACTGTCTTGCGCCAACAGCGGTAAAGAACCTCTTTGTTGCCCCTTCAAACCTTGATTTAGCGGGTGCCGAGATTGAGCTTGTTCCAGCCATGGGCCGAGAAACCCGCCTAAAAAAGGCCATTGAAGCCATCATCGACCAGTTTGATTATGTGTTAATTGACTGTCCGCCGTCGCTTGGGCTGCTTACGGTGAACGGTCTTACTGCCGCCCGAGAAGTGATCGTGCCGATTCAATGCCAGTACTACGCCTTGGAAGGCCTTGGTCAGTTATTGCGCAACGTGGATTTGGTCAGCAAGAACCTCAACCCGGGCTTGGGTGTCAGTCGTATTATCTGCACCATGTTTGATACCCGCACCAAACTTTCCGGTGATGTAGTCAGCGAAGTTCGTGAGCATTTCGGTGACAAAGTATGTCAAGCGGTGATTCCGCATAATGTGCGTTTGGCGGAGGCGCCTTCGCATGGCAAGCCAATCACTACTTTTGACTCAAACTCAACGGGGGCAAAGGCGTATCGAGCAGTGGCATTGGAGGTGAGTGGTGGCGCGCAAGTCGGGACTCGGTAGAGGACTAGATGCCCTGATCCCAACAGGATCAATGGTGATGACTCCCCGCGATGGCGGCGGTGGTTCGGGCACAGGGTTGCAGGAAATCTCGGTTTCCTCAATTGACCCCAATCCAAATCAGCCACGAAACCTGTTTGATGAAGACTCGCTCGCCGAACTCTCCGCATCAATTAAGGCAATTGGGTTGTTGCAGCCAATATTGGTTCGTCCGTCGTCTACACCAGACCGATTCGAGCTCATTGCGGGAGAGCGCCGCTGGCGAGCCTCTAAACGGGCGGGCCTGTCCACCATTCCAGCAATTGTGCGAGTAACCGACGATGTTTCTTCGGTAGAACAAGCACTCGTTGAAAACCTTCACCGCCAAGACCTCACCCCACTTGAAGAAGCCGCCGCCTATCAACAACTACTTGAAGATTTCTCGATGACGCACGAGCAAGTGGCTGCCAAAGTTGGCAAAAGTCGCTCGGCGATCACCAACTCGCTTCGACTATTAACGTTGCCACCAACGATTCAGCAGTATCTTGCCGAAGGTCGACTCTCAGCTGGACA
Source organism: Ilumatobacteraceae bacterium (assembly GCA_023263695.1). Taxonomy (GTDB): domain Bacteria; phylum Actinomycetota; class Acidimicrobiia; order Acidimicrobiales; family Ilumatobacteraceae; genus UBA3006. The sequence continues at coordinate 14,169 of JALQUZ010000011.1, read as the reverse complement.
CGCCAAAGCCATACTTGGCACTCCAGACCGTGCATTGCAGGAGTCCCTTGCCCGTGCGGCAGTAGATCAAAGCCTTACGGTTCGCGGACTTGAAGAAGCAGTGCGCAACGCAATGAACCCTGGTGCTAGTTCCACCGTGGTTATTCCGAAGCCGGGCCTTACGGGAACACAATCAAAGTCAGGAAATACGGGCAAAGTTTCCGTCATTAAAGAACCTGGTTTGCATGAACTTGAAGACTTGCTGTCCGAGCACCTAGCCACACCGGTCACGGTCACCCTGACTGGCAAGCACGGAAAAATGGTGGTGGAGTTTGCCGACCTCGAAGATCTCGAGCGAATTTATCGACTGATGACCGAAGGTCCCGACCTCGACGAGTGAAACCGTATGAGCCTTGGGTACAGGTTCACCGTGAAGCCAAACTTGAGATTGTGCACAGAGTGTGTATAAACCTGTGGATAACTTTTATACAGGCTGATTATTCCATTGAGTGATGGCTTGAGCCAATGCCTGAACGGTATGCATGGCACGGTCTTCGTTGCCTTCGTAGCCAATCGTGCACATCACGGCCGGCATTCGCGTTTCGCGGAGAACGGGTAACTGCATGCCACTGACAACAACATCGGTGCGGTTGTGTGCAGATCGCACATACTCTGCACACAGTGCAGCTGCCACCCGACCACCTGCAGAAGTAAACGACTCAGTTTCGTAATACGCGAACTGAACAACAGTGTTTTCTGATCCTGAAACTCCGATGTATAAATCTGCATCAAACGAATTTGCCATTCGTGCATGAGTGTGGGGATCGGCGTTTTCAATGGTCATCACGTCGTCGCCTCGGTTGCGAAGTTCGCGCACAAGCAGGCGAGTAAGGCGTGTGCCGGAGTCAAAGCAACCAACAACAATGCGCGGACGTTCCGTATTGTCTTGCGATGTGAGCAGGGTTTCATACTCACGTACGGTCACAATTCCAGGACCGTCGCCACTTTGACTACTTGTTCGTTCAAGCGCACGAATTGAATTCACTCCGCAAATGCCGTCGGCGGTAATTCCGTAGTTTTGTTGAAACTCAGTTAACGCACGCAAGGTGTTTGGTCCAAAAATTCCATCCGCACGACCACAATCAAAACCCAATTTGGCGAGCACAGTTTGCATTGCTTGCACATCATCTCCACGCATGTGTGGAGATGTGAGATACAACAAGCGCGAACCCAACACCCAAGACGATTCCACAAGGGTGGTCCAAGTGATGTGATCACATTCTCCGGTAGCGGGAAGTCCACGAAGTTTTTGAAACTCTGCAACTACTTCAGCAGTGCGAACGCAATACACGCCAACTACGTATGCGTCATGCTCAAGAATATTCGCAGCAACAAGTCGACGCTGAAGATCGTGAACGGCAGTGCCGCGACTGTCGTGCGTTAGTGGGAAGTCGGAAGAAATTCTGCGAGCTCCTGTAGCAACTTTCCCTTACCCTGAGCACCAACGAGGCGCTTTGCAGCTTCGCCCTTGTTAAACACAATCAGGGTTGGAATACTCATCACATTGAAGCGCATCGCAATGTCGCCGTAGTCATCAACATTGAGTTTCGCAATGGTGATGTTTCCAGCTTGCTCGGTAGCAATTTCTGCCAGTACTGGAGCGATGGCTTTGCACGGACCACACCATTCGGCCCAAAAGTCAACCACAATCGGTGTGTCTGAGCTACCAATGGTTTCATCGAAGTTTGCAGATGTAAGGGTGGTAATTGATTGAGCCATGACGAGTCCTTCGCGGTTCGGGTAATGAAATAGTACAGAGCGCAACACGCGTACGCGTGAAATTGCGCCAAATGTGACTTATGAGTGCTGGTGTTCTAGCCAACGCTCACTATCAATTGCGGCCATACATCCAGAACCAGCAGCGGTAATTGCTTGGCGGTAGGTGTGGTCTTGAACGTCTCCACAGGCGAACACACCTTCAATGTTGGTGTAGGTGGATCCTGGTCGTGTGATGAGGTAACCGGAGTCCTCCATGTCGAGCACTCCCTTAAATAAGTCGGTGTTTGGTCGGTGACCGATTGCAATAAATAATCCGGTGACTCCCAGTTCACGAGTTGCACCCGTTTGCGTGTCGGTCAGTTCGATTCCAGCCACTTTGTCTTCGCCGTGAATTTTGGAAACTGTTGAATTCCAGATAATGGAAATCTTTTCGTTGGCAAGCGCACGGTCTTGCATAATTTTCGAAGCGCGCAACGCATCGCGACGAACAATCAGGTGCACCTTTGATGCGAACTTGGTAAGGAACTGCGCTTCTTCAAGCGCGGAGTCTCCACCACCAACCACCGCAATTTCTTGACCTCTAAAGAAGAATCCATCACAAGTTGCACACGTAGACAAACCATGACCAATCAGTCGAGGTTCTTCAGGAAGCCCCAACATCAACGACTGTGCACCGGTGCTGACGATGACGCTGTCGGCGCTGTATTCGGTGTCGCGAATCCACGCACGAAATGGACGACTACTGAAGTCGACCCGCGTAACTTTTTCGGTAATGAACTCGGCACCAAATCGGGCAGCCTGTTCGCGGCAGCGGGTCATGAGTTCTGGACCCATAATTCCCTCAGGGAAACCAGGAAAGTTCTCCACTTCGGTGGTGAGCATCAGCTGGCCACCCGGTTGATCCGATGTTGAGCTTGGCTCTCCTTCGATAACCAAAGGCAGTAATCCAGCGCGAGCTGTATAAATGGCCGCGGTTAAACCTGCTGGGCCAGAACCGATAATTAAAACTTTGTGATGAATCGCCATGAGATGAAGTGTGCCTTTGTCGTGAGAGGTGACAAAAACTTAGTCGCGCGGGTGGCGCTTGCGCATGCCGAATGCGCCAAGTGCCAAGAAAATGCCACCAAGCACGAAATAGGAGACCCACACCGCGGTGTCATGGCTTAGCCACACGTCACCGAGTGAGACCAAGGCACGCATCACACCGATTAACAGAAGTACAACACAGAACAAGACGCCAACGAGGGCCATCGTTCCAAAAACCAAACCCCGGATAACGGCAATCAGGGGGCGTGTGGTGTGATCGCGTACAAAACCAAGCCAACGGTCGATGAAATCGACAACAGCAGTAGACCAGTTTGGGTCGGAGAATGGGTTGGAAACCATTGAGTTCAGGCTAACCCTCGGTGAAGGCCACGCCAGCGAGGACACCTTGATATGGGTTTGATGCACTGCAGTTTGCACTCTTACCCACTTCGCGAATTTTGATCAAGATGAACTGTGCAGGCGAAGAGATCACAAAACTGGCTCGCTCACGTTTTGTGCTGTAGCCACCATCAACACTGGCTCCCCACTGATTGATGTCGGCTGGTGCCGACTCGGCAGAGGCAAAAACATCAATTGCCCATGGAGCATTTTGCATACCCACTCGCAAGGTTCCTGTTGCAGCGTGGCTCAATTGAACGACCAAGCCAACAAACTCTTTGCTCCCAAAATATTGATTGTCATAACACGATGTGGACCACATGGTTGTTGCGTTTCCATCGAGCAAGTTGGGAAGGAGTGCTTCGTTTTCCACTCCGTCGTCACCAAGTGGATCAAATGTTGAAATTGACGCAATGGTTGCAGGTTCAATAACTGCGGCAGGTTCCGGAAGTGCCGCAACTTCTGGTGTTGTACTACCAGAGACTCTCCACAACGCCACACCAGCGATCAAACTCAGAGCAATAAGGCCAACAAACATTCTGCGCAACGCAAACGGCGGCGCTTGCGCGGCATTTCGTTGCTCGCCGCGAAGCGGAGTACTTGGGCGAACAGGTTCTTGCGGAGTGAACATCTCTTCTTGAAGAGCAATACCTGTTGGTGGTGTGAGTTCTGTGGTCTTGTCATGTGCACCAGTAAGCGCTGAGTGCAATGCAACTTTTGTTTCATAACCAGTGGCAAAGCGATGTTCGGGGTTTCGTGACAACAGTTTGTGAATAACTTTGACAAGTTGTGGTGACAGCGATGGTCGAAGTCGTGCGAGGTCTGTCGGTTCGCGCTGCAAACGCGCGAGTGCTGTATCTGCATCGGACTCACCCAAAAACGGAACACGGCCAGCCAGGCATTCGTACAACACAAGACCCAATGAATACAGGTCGGATCGACCATCAAGTGGTTTTCCTCGCACCTGTTCGGGAGCCAAATATTTTGCAGTTCCCATCATGATGTTGTCATGAGTGAGGTCTGCCTCGGTTGAGGTCATAGCTTTGGCAATACCGAAGTCAGTCAGTAACACACGTCCTTCTGGTGTGAGCAAAATATTGCCTGGCTTCACATCGCGGTGAATAAAATTTTTGTCGTGCGCTTCGTCTAATGCAGCAGCAATAGACATACCAATGTGAATCGTGAGCTTTGGTCCTAACCGCTTTTGTTTGTCGAGCAGCTCACGCAAACTTTTCCCCTTGACATATTGCATGATGACTGCTTGCTGGCCGTTGTGTTCAATGCAGTCATACACGGCAACAATGTTTTGATGGGAGATTCCCGCACACGCAATAGCCTCACGGCGAAAACGTTCCGCAAGGGTTACATCATTCACTAAGTGAGGACGAAGTAATTTGACTGCAACTTTGCGATCAAGGAACGTGTCTTTAGCAAGCCACACCACAGCCATTCCGCCGTGAGCAATTTTGCTCTCAAGGAGATAGCGGCCTCCAATGAGACCAGGGAGCACACTTTTTTCATCCATCGCTGTGAAGCGACGCTAGTGCTGTAACCCCTTATGAAACAGGGATATTCCCGCTGAAAACGAGAATGTTCCCTTTATGGTTTGGTGTGAAATGCAACGCCGATAGTTCCGGCACCCGTATGCGTGCCGACGATAGGTCCAATGTCGCCAACAACGATGTCACCTGAATAAATTTCGCGTAGGTTTTCAACGAAGGCTGCAAAATCGGTGCAGTTTGCCTGTAAAACGGCAAGGTTTTCTATCGGACCCGCTTCACGAACCTTTTCAAGCAAAAAAGCCAAGGCTTTACTTCTCGTGCGCTGTTTTCCACCTTCTTCGATTTTGCCGTCAATTACCTCAATGATGGGTTTGATTGACAAAGCAGATGCAAGCATTGCTTTCGCTCCACCAATTCGGCCACCTTTTTTCAAATTCTCCAGAGTGTCAAGAGCACCCCACACCTTTGACCGCTGGGCGAAGGTTTCTCCGGCCCGAAATACTTCATCAAGCGATGCGCCTTTTGCCGCGAGTTTGGCACATGCAATGACAGTGATTCCTTGGCCCATACTTGCTGAACGACTATCGACGACACGTACAGAAATATGTCCAGCGACTGCTTTTGCTGCCAGCTCGGCGCTTTGCATGGTGGCGGAAAGAATTCCGGACAACGAAATCATCACGATGCCTGTTGCGCCTTCAGTGGCGAGTTTTCGAAATTCGGCTTCAAATTGCCCAGGCGATGGTGCTGCAGTTTCAGGAAGCACTGGCGATGAGTCACAACGCTTCCAAAACTGTTCCGTGGTGAGATCTTGACGGTCAATGAATTCGTGTTCACCAAAGCGAACCGAAAGTGGAACGATGGAAATTTTGTGCTCATCGACGAGGTATTGAGGAAGATCGCAGGCGCTGTCGGTGACGATTCGAATGGTCATGTAATTAGCGTACTGCAGGATGGTTTTCGACGGCTTTCGCGCGGTGCTGTTTACGCCAGTGAGCAACCCACCACGATGCAAGCAGCAATATTGCAACGCCGGTTACCAATTGCCCTAGGCCAGCAAGTGCGCTTACTCGCGCGGAAAGACGAATACGTTTACCCACCTGCGCCGAACCATCCGGTGTGTAGAGCACGATCTCAAGAGGGAACGTTCCGTTGGCACGCGCAATCACGGGAACAATCACGTCAACAGCGGAGTTTGCAGCGACCGTGACAACCTGCGGTTTTTCAGGAAAGGTGAGTTTTGCGCTGGACAACGTAACCAACACTGACAATGGCATGCTTGCGCTGTTGCGTAGCTGCAAACGAAGATCGCTCGATTTTCCACTCAAAGTAAATGTCAACGACTGAGGAACACTGACTGAAGCGCGAAACCCGCGAAGCTGCGCGCGAAAACCTTTGAGATACAGATCGAAGCGATCTGGAGTTAAGGAGCTGCTTTGAATGAGAAGAAGGGCATCTTCCCACCACATTCGCTGTGGAGCATCAACTGTCAGCATGGTTTGGGTCGCTGCAATTTCATCAACAACCGATTGGAGTTGTGGTCTCCGAGCTCGGAGATCAATTGGTGCGCCACTTGGCATGGTGAGCGGAGTTGACTCTTCGGTTGCTCGCTGAATGGAACCAAGCGGGCGCAACGTAATTTGCGGCGCATTCGACAACGCGACAAGCAACGAGTTCAACAACACGGGGTTGGGCACCGTTCCATCAAGCGTGGAGACCACGAGGTGATGATCGAGTGGTTGACGCTGACCAGCCACCAATTCGCCCTGCTGGGCAACGATCTCTGCTGCGATAGCCATGCTGGTCTGCACGGGGTTTGAGTTGCCCACCGAAAGCGACGCCGCATATTGAGGGTCGGCAACAGCGATGGAAACTTTCCTGGTTGCGTCGCCAGCGTAATTTGCGCGATATTGCTTTGTATAGGAGTCGAGTGCTCCAAGAGACTGAGCTGCTTGCGGTGAGAAGACCAAATTGGTGTATCCGGAGCGTGCAAGCAACGCAACGCCATCGGTGTTGATTGGGCGTGTGGAAAACCATGTTCGAGGGTTGATGACAGCATCACCGTTGCGCGTGTCCAAAATTTCGATACCACGAGCAAGCTGCTCGTCGAATTCAGAACCCAGTTTTGCTTTTTCGGCACTCGATGGATCGAAAGGAACAAACGTGGAGGCGAGTACTTGGTGTTTTGCAAGTACAACCTGAAGTTGTCCAAGCAACTCTGCGTCGTTCGGGTTTGATGAAATCGCGAGGCTGTTGAGCGTTTCGGGTGAAATTCGCAGCGACATCACACCAGTGTCGCCACTTAACGACGAAACAACATTGCTCAGTGTGGTGCGCGTGGAATCCGCAAGCGATATTTCTCCCGTTGCTGTTTGACTCAGCGATGGGCTCACTTCTGCAACAAGCGAAACAGAGAGTGTGTTTTTGCTGGTTTGAACCGTGATGAAATTGACGAAGGTGAGTAGTCGACTCGATTCGTGGTCACCAACGCGAATCGAAAGCGAAACGGGGTAGACGCCACTTTTGCGTAAGCGAATTGAAGAACCTCCTGCGTTGCTTCCCAATAATGCAATGACATCACCAGAGTCATTACTTCCCAGGCTTGCAAACGGTAAATCGTGAGTTTCAATAATGGTTGGAGTGACAGCTCCACTTGCTGCGTCTCGAACAGCATCACGGGAAGCAACGGCAGTGTGAACTTCAACTCGCAGAACAGCATTTTTGGCCGAACGTAATTCGCTCAGCGTTGCTTTGTTGGGGATAGAAACAACAAATCGAAACTGTTTGCCAATGGTGACATTGAAATTTTGTCCAATGAGTCGAGCTTCAATTGCCGACGGAAGCGTTCGTGGCTGCGCCAACTCTGCACGCGAAGGAGAAGAGAACAACAGTGTCGAGACCACGAAGAGCAGGCTTGCCCACCGCGAAATACGGCGACCAGTAGTGCAAGACATCACTATGTGACGGTAGTCGGCAACCCCATTGATAGGGGAGCAACCTCTAACCTACGAAGTGTGATTCCTCCGCGATTTGAGCCCGTACTGGCAGAACTTCGGCCTCTCGGCAACATGTTTCGCGAAGCATCATTTCGTCTGTACGTAGTTGGTGGCACCGTTCGCGATTTGCTCCTTGACCGAGCAACTGAGCAGTTGGATTTTGATCTCACCACCGATGCAACGCCACCAGATATTAAGAAACTGTTATCTGGTTGGGCTGACGCGGTGTGGACCGCAGGCGAACGATTCGGAACGATCTCGTGCCAGAAAAATGGACGTACCTACGAAATCACCACTCATCGCGCCGAGGCCTATTCCCCAGATTCACGCAAACCTGATGTGGAGTTTTCTACTGACATCTCCACAGATTTATCGCGGCGCGACTTCACGATTAATGCAATGGCTCTCGAGCTCACTACCGATAACCCGGTACTCGTTGATCCATTTGGTGGTGCAGCAGATCTGGTGTCAAGGGTGTTGCGCACGCCATTATCACCTACAGAAAGTTTCAGCGACGACCCATTACGAATGATGCGTGCTGCTCGATTTATCTCGACATTAAAAGTGCAGCCAGTTGATGAACTTGTTAGTGCAGTGAAAGAAATGCATGAACGGCTAAAGATTATTTCTGCTGAACGCATTCGCAACGAATTGGATCGACTTCTCGTAACCGAGTTTCCAAGTTTGGGTTTGTGGTTTCTTGTGGATACCGGCCTTGCGGAACATTTTTTTCCCGAGTTGCCAGCAATGAAACTCGAGCAAGATCCAATCCATCGACATAAAGACGTCCTAACTCACACATTTGCTGTTGTTGAAAATGTGCAACCAAACGCCGCACCAAATTTTGATTTCCGAATTACGCGACTTGCTGCGTTGTTTCACGACATTGGCAAACCGAAAACTCGTTCGTTCAAAGATGGCAAAGGTGTGACCTTTCATCATCACGAGGTGGTTGGTGCCAGAATGTCACGAGATCGACTGAAAGCATTGCGCTATTCGTCCGAGGACGTTGAAGCGATTACCGAGCTCGTTGCTTTGCATTTACGTTTCCACACCTATCAAATGGGCTGGACCGACTCTGCGGTTCGTCGCTATGTGCGCGATGCGGGCAAATACCTCACCGAACTCAACGTGTTGACACGTTGCGACTGCACTACGCGCAACGAAAAGAAAGCGCTCATGCTTGCTAAGCGCATGGATGAACTTGAAGCACGAATTGCCGAATTAGCCAAGGAAGAAGAAATCGCAGCACTGCGACCCGAAATGGACGGCGCTGCGGTGATGGAGTACTTAGGCATGAAACCTGGTCGCCAGGTTGGCATGGCGCTGGAGTTTTTGATGGAGATCAGACTCGAAGAAGGCGTGCTTGGCGACGAGGAAATTCGCCGTCGACTTGATGAATGGTGGAAGAGTCAATCGTAATGATTTGGACTATCGTTCGCTGACATGTTCATGCGTCGTCGCGTCGGTTGGTTGAGTGCGCTCAGCATTACTGGCGATGACGGAGAAACTATCGGCGGTGTCATTGATCATCGTCTCAGTCGACGAGTGGTGATCAACGAGTATCGTCGCGGCAGATTACGACGCGATCAGGTGTGTGATGCGCATCCAGACCTCATGCGTGCTGCACGAAACTTTGGAGATGAGACACAAGTGCGTTGTCCAATATGTCAAGAAGACAATGTCGTGCTGGTGACTTATGTATTTGGTCCACGCCTTCCTCATCACGGCAGATGTATTACTCGTCCATACGAGTTAGAAGAATTTCGACAACTTGCTCAACGCGAAGCAGCACAAGCACAAAATTACGACTCGTTGTATACGGCCTATGTGGTTGAAGCCTGCAGGACGTGCAAGTGGCATCACCTGTTGCGTTCGTTGCCACTCATGGAGCCATCAACTATGCCTGAGCACGAGCCTGTGCGCAGGAAACAGTCGCGGCACTAGTCAGTACCAAGGTTTCAGGACACCCCGTGACACGGGTGTGGCACGATCCGTTTGTGCCGATACGATCCAGAGTCCTTATCCACCCTGCCCCCTCGGGGGCTCCAGCCTCGGCTGGATCCGAAGGGAGTTATCACGTTTATGCGTGCATATGAATTAATGGTCATTGTGAGTGGTGCGTCGGAAGAGTCGGCTGCTCATGCCTGGATTAACACGATCTCCAAAGCAGTTACTGCTGCCGGCGGGTCTGTTCACGGCACACCTGATTGGTGGGGCAAGCGTCGTCTTGCGTACCCAATCAATAAGCAATCAGATGGGTACTACGCGGTGTTCAACCTCCTAGCCCCAGGTGGCGCACTCGACGAAGTCGAGCGCACATTGAAGCTCGCGGACGATGTTCTCCGCCACAAACTTCTCCGTTTGCCAGATCAGGAAGCAGCTAGCCGCGGCATGATCGCTGCTAAAGCCTGATCTCCATTTATTCATTTATTAACTAGGAGCCCTTCATGGCAGATAACACCATCACACTCGTGGGAAACCTCACCCGCGACCCAGAACTTCGTTTCACCACCTCCGGTCGTGGCGTCGCATCTTTCGGCATTGCCGTAGGTCGTCGCTACCAAGTCAATGGCGAGTGGCAAGAACAAACGTCATATTTCAATGTCACCGCATGGGGCCAACTTGGAGAAAACGCAGCAGCGTCACTCACCAAGGGTGCTCGCGTTGTGGTCACCGGCCGACTTGAGCAGCGTGAGTACACCACTCGCGAAGGCGACAAGCGCACAGCAATTGATGTCATCGCTGACGAACTCGGACCAAGCCTTCGTTGGGCTACTGCGCAAGTTGAGCGCACCCCACGAACCGATGGTCAGGGTGCAGCCAAGGGCGGCTCAAGCCCAGTTGGCGAATCAAACCCGTTTGACAGCGGCGAAGAACCATTCTGAAACACTCACCACTCGAACACCACACATCGCATAAAGGAAACACACCATGACCAGTAAAAAGAACAAAGAGCGCGCAGCCAAAGCGGCGATGCGCAAATACAAGAAGCGCCCGAATGTGTTGCACGCCGAAAAGGTTGGCTTCATTGATTACAAGGACGTCAACTTGCTGCAGCGTTTCATGTCCGATCGTTCAAAGTTGCGCGCGCGCCGCATGAACGGAAACACCGTGCAGCAGCAGCGCGACGTTGCTCTTGCAGTGAAGAACGCTCGTGAAATGGCCTTGTTGCCATACACCAAGCGCGTTGCTTCAGCACGTGCACCACGACGCGGTGAAGAAGACGGCTCATACAACGATCGTCCTCGCCGTTCACGCGACAAGGACTCGTCAGAGTCATTGGCAGATACCTATAAGGACGTCATCGAAGCAGCCGTAGAGGCACCGCTTGCTGACGAAATTACTATTGCCGACGCAACAACAGAGGAGGCATAAATCATGAAAGTCTTGCTTCGTAAAGACGTCAATGGCCTCGGCCGTCGCGGCGACATTGTAACGGTGTCTTCTGGGCACGCTCGCAACCTCTTGCTTCCTGGCGGACTGGCAATTCTTGCTACCGACGGTGCAGTAACACAGGCAAACTCCATGCGTCGCGCTCGTGACTTGCGTGAAGCAGCCGACCGCGATTCAGCATTTGCTGTTTCAGCAGAACTTGCTAAGCACACCATTACGGTGAAGGCAAAAGCTGGCGCTGAGGGCCGTTTGTTCGGATCAGTTACCGCAAGCGACATTGTTACCGCAGTGAAAGATCAGACAACTGTCGTTCTCGACCGCAAAACCATCAACATCGATACGCCAATTCGCACAACAGGTGCTCACCAAGTGAGTGTTGCGTTGT
>JALQUZ010000011.1:0-2608 GCA_023263695.1 Ilumatobacteraceae bacterium | reverse complement strand
CCGACGGCATCACCGGTGTGGTGAATTTGTCGGTTGTTGCACAATAGGGAAGTGTCGCTAGCCCACAACATGGCCCAACGGGCAAGGTAGTTGCATGTCGAACACAAGCGAGAATAGAACCGATTCACGGTCTGGCTCTCGCGGTGCGCAGCGTGTTCCGCCACACAACCTGGATGCCGAAGCATCATTGCTTGGCGCTATGTTGCTCTCGCGCGAAGCGGTGGGCATTGCAGTTGAACGAGGTGTACACCCCGACGAGTTTTACAAGCCGGCGCACCGTCATATTTTTGACGCGATTCGTTCGCTCAACACTTCTGGCGAGCCAGTAGACCCCATCACCGTTGCCGACGAACTTCGTCGCCACCAACTACTTGAAGGAATCGGCGGTCTCGAAGAACTGTTAGCACTGCAAAATGCAACGCCTGCGGTTTCGAGTGCAGAACGATACGCAAAAATTGTTCGCGACACCGCTCGTTTGCGTCGACTCATTGGCGCTGCAGGCGATATTGCTGAAATTGGTTATGGCGAACCAGACGATGTTGAACGCGCTCTCGATGAAGCAGAAAGTCGCATTTTCGATATTTCGGAAAGCAACGTTGGTGACAGTTCTGAACGACTTGATGTTTTAATTAAGAAAGCTTTTGATCAGCTTGAAGATCGAGCAAACAACAACGACGTCATGACCGGAGTGCCAACGGGTTATGTCGACCTCGACAAAGTTCTGCTTGGTCTCCAACCAGGAACACTCAACATCGTGGGTGCTCGACCCGCAATGGGTAAGAGCGCCTTTGCACTCGGTATTGCCGTGCACGCCGCACAACACCTGAATAAGCCCGTGCTGTTCTTCTCGTTGGAAATGGGTAAAGCCGAACTATCGCAACGTATTTTGGCAAGTGAAGCTCGCGTTGACGGAACTGTGTTTCGTACTGGTCGCCCAACTCCAAAAGATTGGACGAAAATTGGTCACGCTGTTGGTCGACTCGATATTCCGCTCATCATTGACGACAGCGCGGGAACCACTGTTGGTCAAATTCGCGCTAAAGCGCGACGCGTGTACAGCCGCGAAGGCGGACTCGCACTCATTGTTATTGACTACTTGCAATTGATGGGCGGAGACGGACGTCCAGAAAATCGCCAATTGGAAGTCAGCGAAATCAGTCGAAAACTCAAACTGCTCGCGCGTGAATTTAGTGTTCCTGTACTTGCGCTTAGTCAGTTGAGCCGAAGTTTGGAAAGCCGCCAAGACAAGCGCCCAACTCTTTCGGACTTGCGCGAATCTGGAGCACTCGAGCAAGACGCTGACGTGGTGATGTTTTTGTATCGCGGTGAAATTTATGAACAAGACCCAAACCTCAAGGGTTTTGCGGAAGTGAGCGTTGCCAAGCACCGTGCGGGTCCACTTGGCCTCGCCAAACTTGCCTGGCTAGCCACGTACACGCGCTTTGAAAACATGGCGATGGACAACTCCATCGAAGATGTACTCGGCGACTAATCGTGTTTCTAGGCAAAGACCTCCTGGCGTGGTTGGTGCTGGCTTTTGGTGCAGCAATGTGTGTTGGCAATGTGCTCGCCATCGTGAAGCCACCAAAAAAAGTTGCTGAAGGTTCGCTGCCACAGGCACCACGCAGTCGGTCACTCGCCATGGCGGCCGTTGGCTTTGTTGCTGCGCTTTGGGCGTTGCTCAGCTTGGTCTCGTAAAACCCATATTTCGCGAGGTTTTTCCGTTGAGGGGTTCGTTCACTAGGGTGCTTCGTTGTGATCTTGTCTGACAAAAGTATTCGCGAAGCCCTCACTGCTGGGCGCATCATCATTGACCCACTCGACGAGTCGTGCATTCAGCCGTCATCCATTGACGTGAAGGTCTCCAACCTGTTTCGCGTATTTCGGAATCACACTTCAGCAGTAATTGATGTCAAAAAAGATCTGACCGAATTAACAGAGCTTGTCGAAGTTCCACATGATGGTGTGTTTATGTTGCACCCAGGCGAGTTTGTGCTGGGTTCCACGCTTGAGCGAGTGGCAATTGCCGATGATTTGGTTGCCCGCGTCGAAGGCAAGAGTTCATTAGGCCGACTTGGGTTGCTCATTCACTCAACAGCAGGCTTCATTGATGCAGGCTTTGATGGTCACATCACGCTGGAGTTATCAAATGTGGCAAACCTGCCCATCACGTTGTATCCAAACATGAAAATTGGTACCCTTTTAATGTATATAAACAACATCTAAATGAAATATTTAAATTATATAATGAAAAATATGAACCAACGCAAGGTATGGAAGAGTTTGGTATTTTAGAAAATTATAATATTCAATATTATCCACCAGGTGGAGGTTTTAAAAAATGGCATTCTGAAAGAACAAATGCAACCTCTGTAAATAGAGAGTTTGTTTTTATGACATATTTAAATGATGTACCTGCTTGTGGCACAGAATTTGCTTATCAAAAGTTAACAACACCTGCTGAAAAAGGATTAACGTTAATATGGCCTGCAGCTTGGACACATACACACAAAGGTTCTTTAGTATTAAAAGAAAAGTATATTGTAACAGGTTGGGTAGGTTATATCGAACCTACATTAGTAGATTTTTATATGAACAATTACGGTAG
>JALQUZ010000119.1 GCA_023263695.1 Ilumatobacteraceae bacterium | reverse complement strand
TAATCTGTTCGGTGTAGGTCCCAGAGGCCACGTTAAACGTTACCGGTCCGCTGACACCGTTGGTAGCGAGGTCCGAGAGGGCTGCAGTAAACGTGGTGTAGTTCGTCGTCCCTGAGCCATTTGGATCGATCGTATACGTACCACTTAGTTGGGCAAATGCCCCAGTAGAACTCACCACAATAAGGGCGACAACGCACACGAACGATTGGAGTAGTTTTCTCATCGTTCTGAGGTTTAGGTGAAAAAAAGAAATCCGTTAAAGAATCAAAAATGCCGAATTTATCCTTAAAAAACAAGTATAAATACTGGTTTTAATACCAATTATGATAAAATAGTATCAAAACGAACATTGTTAAAATCCATTAACATTTATCGCCGTGGAAAGAAAAAAACATCTGGGCTAGGACATAAATGCCCTTTTATTGTAGTTTCGCGGCTCGGTTCTCGAAAGAGGGCTGGATCGGGAAGTAGCGCAGGTGGTAGCGCATCTGGTTTGGGACCAGAGGGTCGCAGGTTCGAATCCTGTCTTCCCGACAAAACGCACGAAGTGCAGCTCGTAAAAGGTCAGGCGTCTTTCTAAGACGTATCTGACCTTTTTTTTGAGCCTCAAAAGCCAAGGGAGAACCAAGACCCTACTTTTGAGTTACTTGCAAAAAGATACTACCCTATGAAACGAACACCCTTGTTTTTAGTGGCTACAGTCTTGGGAGCTCTTGCCCTGAGCAGTTGCAACGCTTCACGCGTCGTCAGCCCATTGAATGAAGGCGAATGGCGTATCGGAGGCGCTGTAGGTGGCCCTACGGTCAATACCTCTCGCCTCCCCTTGATGAGTGTCTACGTCGCACATGGCCA
>JALQUZ010000118.1 GCA_023263695.1 Ilumatobacteraceae bacterium | reverse complement strand
AGAAATAGAGTTTCTTAAAAATCTAAAAATTACTACTCCGATAAATAAAGCAATTAAATATTCCATTATGAACTAAAGTACCTAAACGCAGCAATTGCAATTGCTACTACTATCCAAACTAAAGATAGCCCTTTTCTATTAGCACTAGAAAGTGTCTGTTGGGTACGCTTTTTTTCAATTTCATCATTAATGGATTCTTTAAGTTTTAATAACTCACTAACAGACAAGTTTTCTAAATCTTTTTTATCCATATATTTAGGTTACCTTATTGTGGAGATGATGGGACTTGAACCCACGACCCCCTGCTTGCAAAGCAGGTGCTCTTCCAGCTGAGCTACATCCCCTCGCAT
This sequence comes from Ilumatobacteraceae bacterium, assembly GCA_023263695.1. Classification (GTDB taxonomy): domain Bacteria; phylum Actinomycetota; class Acidimicrobiia; order Acidimicrobiales; family Ilumatobacteraceae; genus UBA3006. The sequence continues at coordinate 518 of JALQUZ010000118.1, read as the reverse complement.
TTATATTATGCACTGAATCTTACAGTAAATGAAAAAAAAATTTAAATATTTCCATTGATAGACTATTGTTAATTAGACGTATGGGCCTATAGCTCAGCCTGGTTAGAGCGCATCCCTGATAAGGATGAGGTCGTTAGTTCAAATCTAACTAGGCCCACAAGTACCCTTATTTAAACCAATCCTCCTATATACTGTTGCCATGAGTTTTCAAATAATGGGTTATCTTGCAATTTTTTTTACTACTGTTTCATTTTTGCCTCAAGCGATAAAAACACTAAAAACAAGAAGAGTTGAAGACTTGTCGTTAATTACTTATCTATTTTTATTTCTAGGGTCTCTATCTTGGTTTCTATATGGCAATTATTTAAACGACATTCCATTAATGGCTACAAACTCAATGACAACTATTTTGACTGGGCTAATTCTTTTTCTTATTGTTAAAGAAAAAAGATCAACTATTTAAAAATTTTTTAATTTCAGATAAATTCTTATAATTTAAAACATCTTCACTCATTGAA
>JALQUZ010000117.1 GCA_023263695.1 Ilumatobacteraceae bacterium | reverse complement strand
ACATTTGCGCCAAGCTCAACACCAATTCGTGCGAGGTCAAGAGGGTGTACAACAACGGTTGCACCAGTAGCTAGCTGCGAAAGCGAAGGGCTCTTTGCCGTTCCCACAGCAGCGTCGTACAACTTGCGAAACGACACAACGCGGTAGTCATATGAATTGCGATCTTGCACTGGCACAGTGGTGCGGCTCAGCGTTAACGGAGTTGGGTGATTCATCAACACGCCGTCGTGACGCAGCGCTTTGGTATTTGCTGCTGGAGCAAACTGTGCAACGGTGTTGACCAATTTTGCTGTTACTTCTTCAACAGATGAAACGCCAAGATCTTTGCCCAATGCGTTCGCGAGTTCTGCCGCAATCATCCAGTCAGGACGTGACGTACCCGCAGGCGTAATTTTTTGAGCAACATTGCTCATGCGGCCTTCAAGGTTTGTGGTCGTGCCATTCTTTTCGCCAAATGCAGCTGCAGGAAGCACAACATCTGCTTGCGAAGATGAAGGCGTCATAAACGTGTCGACTGAAATGATGTTGCGCGCGCCAGCAAGACCACGACGTGCAAGGTCAGCATCAGGAACGTCGCTCAATGGGTCCGCACCAAGCAGCACCAGCGTGTCAATTTTTCCGGCGGCGGCAAGAGCCAAAATTTCCGCAGTATCTGCTGCACCATGTAGAGGAGTAAGGCCGGCCGTAATTGCACCGCGAACGTTGCCTCTGCGCAATACAGGAAGAACCTTCGCCTGTGGGGCAACGTGCAAAATTTCGGCAAGTGCGAGCACAGTTGACTCTGCGCTCTCTGCCAAATTCATGCGACCAACAATCACCGAAACCGATCCACTGGCAATCTGCTTCAGGATGACCGGGTCGAGGCCAGCACTAATTGTTGAGGCAATTTTGCCCGGCTCAATCAACAC
>JALQUZ010000116.1 GCA_023263695.1 Ilumatobacteraceae bacterium | reverse complement strand
GTTAGCCTTGTATCTGCCTTTGCCCTCCTTCTTCTTTTGAATCGTCTTTTGGAGACGAGTAGACTTCTTACCTGCAACTCTCGCCTTTGGTCCATCATCAGAGTCCTCTTGAGAGGCTTGATCCTCGTCCATGTCCATGCTTTCGTCTTCACCTTCTTCATCGTCGCTGTCGCTGTCTTCTTCGTCGGAGTAGCCTTCGCCCTCTGTCCGTGCTTTCGGCAGCATGATTGCTCTTTCAGCGTCTTTCTGAATCTCCTCCGAGTAGCCTGCCATAAGGAATAGGAAAAACTTCTTTGCTTTTTTGGAGTTGGGGAAGTCAACAATCAAACCACCGGTAAAGCCATTCTTGAGCGCCGCAGTCGTGATCATTTCAGCCTGTTCGGGCGAGGAAGGATAAAATTGGAAAGCACATCTTGCTCCTTTCACCAAGCAAGCGTACAGTGATTGGAAAAACTTTTGGAGGCGTTTGTACGGATTTTGGCAGGACTTCTCGGCAGAGCAGAGCCACTGGATGGCTGAAATTGAAACAGCGCCATCAAACGTGCCTGGTCGGAAGCCAAAGCCATGGCCCATATCCGAGTGGAGAACATCTCCTTCAACTTCACGCTCGCTAGCCACCTCAAGCATGGCCCTTGAAATGTCGGTGCCGACCCACATGTGACCAGCAGCTCCGAGCGTGCTGCCGGAAATGCCTGAACCACAGCCAATGTCTAAAATGAGCTTTCCTTTTCCCTTTGGAATAGCCAGGATTTCAAGAGCACGCCTGGTCAACTGCGTTTGAATGTTGATCATGCGGGTGTTCACAGTGTACTTGCGGGCTTCAGTTTCGTTGTAAAACAGATCGGCCGGGGCCATCTGCTCTGGACGGTGCGAAGTCATTTTGACAAATAAATTAGCGGCGCAGGTTTGAGGGGTTTTGGGGTTTTGGGG
>JALQUZ010000115.1 GCA_023263695.1 Ilumatobacteraceae bacterium | reverse complement strand
GTCAGTTCGAGCTACTGGACAAGCGCACCAGCAACAACGTGGAAATCACAATCGCTTGTGCTGTTAACGCTCTTAACATCTATTACATTCCAGACTTTTTAAAGTGGAAACTGCAACACGGCTTCACCAAAGTCAATATGTGGCCTTTTGGTGCAGGTGGCATCAACTATCACTTTGTGTACTGGCCAGGACACCTGAACGTTAAAGTATTGCCCAGAGAATTCCTGGACAAATGCGAAGCCAAGTACGAAGAATTTATTGAATGGTGGAAACAAAATTGGGAACTGGGTGTCCCAACCTGGCACAAAGGCAAAGTACCCTATGAGAAGTGGGAAGAAGCCAGCTATGGTATCAAACGCTTGCGTGGCATGATCAGTTTTGCTCGTTCAGAAGACTGGACTCGACGCCTGCCAGAGTTCCGCGAATACATCACACGTTTGGACGAGCTACGTGGCACAGACTTCCGTGCAACATTCCCAGAGATGGCATACTTGTTGGATGAGCCGAAAGGCGACAATGAGTAAGATCATTCCTGTGATGGTTGCGCTAGATGCTGAATTACCAAACGAACTGCCAGCACCCTATGTCAAAGTAGTAATGGGTGTTGGCAAAATCAAAGCGGCAATTGCCACAGTTAACGCCATACACAAATACAATCCAACACACATCATCAACTATGGCACTGCCGGAAGTCTAAACCCTGTTTTTGGCAAAGGCATCTATCAGGTAGCCGCAGTTGGACAGCGTGACATGGATGTTCGTCCACTTGGTAGCAAACTGGGTGAAACACCATTTACAAAAGAACACTGGATCAGCCTGAGCGATACTGAGACACATCCCACACTCAGCACTGGCGATAATTTTGTGAGCAGTACTCCAGAATTTGCCAGTGACCTGGTGGACATGGAAGCCTATGCTATTGCAATGGCATGCCGCGAGCAT
>JALQUZ010000114.1 GCA_023263695.1 Ilumatobacteraceae bacterium | reverse complement strand
TGAAGCTGAGCGTGAGCAAGGCATCACAATTGATGTCGCCTATCGTTACTTTTCAACACCAAAACGTAAATTTATCGTGGCTGATGCCCCCGGTCATGAGCAATACACCCGCAATCTCGTTACTGGCGCATCACAGTCTGATGTAGCCGTAATCTTGGTAGATGCCACTCGTGTTGACCTTAATACGAACCCCGCAACGCTATTGGCGCAGACTAAACGTCATGCCGCCATCGTGCATTTACTAGGCTTGCGTCATGTAGTATTTGCCATCAATAAAATCGACTTATATGAGTTCGATGAGAAAGTATTTAATACCATTAAGACATCTATTGAAGATCTCACCCAAAAAATTGGCTTAGCAAAGCCGACTCTCATTCCGATCTCTGCATTACTTGGCGCCAACGTCGTTACGGCCAGCAAAAATACGCCATGGTACAAGGGGCCCACCCTCCTCGAGTGGTTGGAGAGCTTAGATACCAGTCCTGAGTCTGAAAAATTAGCGCTTCGCTTCCCAGTGCAATACGTAGCCCGTCAAGATGGCAGCGCCTCAGATGACTTCCGTGGTTACCTAGGTGAAATTGAGTCCGGCAATATTCACAAAGGACAAAAGATCAAAGTTTTACCCGGTGGCTCCAAGGCCACGGTAGCAGAAATCTATCTCGGCAATCGCTCTAATCGCAAACAAAGCAATGGTAGCAATGCCGTTGATTCGGCTGAGACTGGCCAGGCCGTTGCTATTCAACTGTCTGAAGACATTGATGTTTCACGCGGATCTTTATTTGTTAGCGTTGACGACTCTAATCCGCCGGTGTTAAGCAAGCAGATCTCCGCTGACGTATGCTGGTTAGATAGCGAACCACTTTCATTGAGTCGTAAATACGCTTTACGACACACCACTAACACCGTTGGTGCAAAAGTAAAAAATATTCAACAAGTATTGGATGTGCAAACATTATCCCAAGCAGGTGATGTCCATGCCCTATCCA
>JALQUZ010000113.1 GCA_023263695.1 Ilumatobacteraceae bacterium | reverse complement strand
AGCGTATCTAATCTGTCCATTAGTCCATCAATGATACTGAGAGGCTTGTTGAATGTGGGTTTGAAGTTGAAAGCGTATTTAAGATCAGGTGCCTTCTTCAGTTCAGGCTTTTCGTCTTTCTTGACAAACTTCTCTAGGACATATTCTTTATACAGAATAGGATCTAGCTGCTCGATAAACTTACCTACAGTTGTGCCATAGTCACAGTTGTGACAGCGATAGAACATGTTAGCTTCTTTCTTGTAGAAGTAGCCACGAGCCTTGTTCTTCTTTTCAGAAGAGTCGCCGCAAATGATACATCGACAATTGAACAAGTAATCGTCCTTGCGAGTAAACATCGGCAAGCGATTAGATATCATGTTGATATACTTGAGATCAATATAAAGAGACATAAAAAAACCTACACATTTAGTATAGGTCTAGTATATTACATTAGTGAACTAATGTCAAGTGATTATTTTAAGAGTGTTAAAATATTAGGCAATTCGGGTAGAAAAATAACAGCTACAAACATAGCGCCGACTAGAATCCATCTCCAGCGTTCTAGTGCAGTCAATCGTTGCTCTATTTTGTCATTTTTATCTATGAGATGGTCTTTTAAGTCTTTGATTGAATCTAAGACTTTATCGATTTCTTTAGACATTTTACTTTCCAGCTCTCTAGTGTTTGATGTCAACCTTGAGTGAAGGTCTTTTACCTCATTATCAAACTTACTTTCAGCAGTTACCATCTCGTCTTTCAATGTCTGAAATTCCTTTTCGCCATCTTGCAATCGTTGTTCGTGTACGGCAAGTATTTGTCCAATGTTATTAGAAACATCAGTGATTTTGTCAAGGGCTACTTCTAGCTTTGAGAACAATTGACCCATTTGAGAGAGGTCGTTTTTTACTAATGCAACTTCAGTTTCTAACGCTGCATTAGAATTTCTTGCTCTTCTACTTGATTCGGTTGGCATTTTTCTTTTTCCTTCGAATCATTGGCATCATGACAGGATCTCTTCCGGGCTCGCCCTTTTCTCCTACACCTATACCATGAATATTGCCTCCACCGACTGCATTTGCAGCGACTTCTTCTTTGAAGGCTTTGAATGAAATTG
>JALQUZ010000112.1 GCA_023263695.1 Ilumatobacteraceae bacterium | reverse complement strand
AATGGCACGGCTAGTGATTGATAAAATCATGTGGCTGCCTGCCATTGAATTCAAGAATTTTGGCAAATAAAAAAGGGGCCGTCAGCCCCTTTTTTATTGATATCAACCTAGCTGATATGAATTAAATTTCGCCCCAGCTTTCGTCCCACATACAGTGTTTGATTGTGTGACGGTTTTTAATCAATTCATCAATGCTTGGCTCATCGTTTAATGCACGTTTGATCGCCAATTTAGTCGCATCGTAGTTGTTCTTGTACATATCAGCCTTGTCCAATTTACCTTCTTTAGCCAATGCTGCACAACCTGGATCAATCCATACCAAGCTAACGATACACAAATCGTTTACTTGATCTTTAGGGATGATGCCTTCAATCACACAATCTAAAATCGCATCGGCCGTTGCTGCTTGCACAACACCACCGAACAATTCGATATTAATACTATCTTTCAAAGTTACTTTTGGCACCATCATGGTTGCTGGGCGAACCAATTGATTGATATCACGCACTGCAAACATCGCTGTATGACCTTTGCTTTGCGCCATCATATTTGCAAACGCTGTACCCACTGGGCCGTCAACAGCACCAATCAAAATTTCCGGCATCGCTGCGGTAACATCTTTACCTTCGCTGAATACAGTCGCTTCGCCTGCTTTGAAAATAATTTTAGACATGGAATCTCTCTTAAAATAAAAAACAACAATGAAAATAATAAGCTAAGGCGCGTATTCTACCGAAGCTAGGAGCGGTCAGCAAATCAAGTAACTTAAGCTTTTATATAGGCTTATTCTATAAAGTGTGGTGCTGGGTTATACTCTGCCCACAAATTATTTTTATAGGGTAATTTTCATGAATAAATATTTAAGCGTTTTAGGCCGTCTATTTTTAGCACAGCTTTTTTTACTTCAGGTCATCGTATTGATTGGTGGCTTCCTGAATAATCCTAATGGTTATCTAGATTATCAAGCAGCGCTTGGCCATCAAGGTCTGCCAGGCATCTTTGCACCGCTAATCGTATTGGTGCAATTAGTCGGTGGTTTAGCTTTATTACTTGGTTATAAAACAAAAGCAGCCGCCATTACGATGTCGGTTTACTCTATTTTTATTTCACTGGCACTTGGTTTGTCACCTTTCCAGTATTTGGCTATTGTTGGTGGCTTGCTTATCTTGGCAGCAAACCCAAAC
>JALQUZ010000111.1:976-1274 GCA_023263695.1 Ilumatobacteraceae bacterium | reverse complement strand
CCTTGAATCTCGAGATCAGGCAAAAACTTTCATATACGCTTTCCTTTACGGAGCCGGAGACGCTAAAATCGGGAGCATCGTCGGCGGTTCTGCACGAGAAGGTAAACGACTTAAAGAAAAGTTCCTTAGAAATACGCCGGCTCTTGGAGATCTTCGAGAACGAGTTGGACGAGCGGCTGGAAGAGGCTATGTTTTTGGACTGGATGGACGGAAGGTCTTCATTCGATCTGAACACGCGGCGCTGAATACACTACTGCAGTCTGCGGGCGCTATCGTTATGAAGAAAGCCCTACAGCTG
>JALQUZ010000111.1:0-966 GCA_023263695.1 Ilumatobacteraceae bacterium | reverse complement strand
CGTGGGCAACATTCACGATGAAATACAAACTGAAGTAAAGACAGAACAGGCAGACGTATTCGGCAGGCTTGCGGTATCATGCATCGAGGCCGCCGGTTTACACTTCGACCTGCGCTGTCCACTGACTGGAGAATACAAGTATGGCAAAAGCTGGGCAGACACACACTAAGGCGTACAAGACTAACATCATTGAGGAGAACGGTAAGAAGTTTTACGTTGGGGCTTCCGATGGCGCCAAGCGGTCACTGGCAGCACACATGCGGAAGAACACCACTAGGATGTTTGTTAACGGTAAGTACATCCCAAAGTCTCACCCGCTACATAAGGCTGGCCGGTATGATTCATTCGAGGACGCAGCGTTTAGCTCCCTGAAGAATTATAAGACCAACCCCCGTGGTCAGGTATACGCCATGTACAATCCTGCTTGGCCCGACTGGATCAAGATAGGCAAGGCTGTAGACGCACAGGACCGGCTGAAGAATTATCAGACCAGCAGCCCCCTACGCAACTACAAGCTGTTGATGGCTATCGACGTAGACAACCGTAACGAGAAGGAGGCTGAGGCGCATGTAGCCTTTGGTTCTCAGTTTAAACAGCGTAACGAGTGGTTTAAATGCTCTAAGCGTGATGCTAAAAAAATCCTAAGGGGCATTGAATGAAGAACGTATACTCGCTGGTAGACGACATATATAAACTGATGGAGACTAAGCAGGCCGATAGTTCTGTGGACGTCAACGCAGAGATTGAGAAGTTCGGCGAAGCGGTTAAGGACCTGATGAAGAAAGAGTTTGGACCTTCCCGTGGATACGACGGGCGCAAGCTTCGCCTCTCAAACATTGGTCGTGATGACAGGTATCTGTGGAATCACTTCAACAAGACCAAGGGCGAGAAGATGCAGCCGCATAATCTAGTCAAGTTTATGTATGGGCATTTGATTGAGGAGATGCTACTGTTCTTGGTCCGTAT
>JALQUZ010000110.1 GCA_023263695.1 Ilumatobacteraceae bacterium | reverse complement strand
GTACAGGTAGAGCTCGGCGACACCGAGTCGATGCTTGAAGAAGTGATTCATATGATTGCCAGCGCACCGAACGTGCCGCTTTCCAGCACTCCACGTATTGACCGCGACCATGTTGTTGGTTTGTTGCAAGACGCTTTGGCAATTCTTCCTGAAGAAATTCGTCAAGCACGTTGGATGCTGAAAGAGCGCACCGAGTTTGTGCAAAAGACACAACGCGAAGCCGATGAAATTGTTGAAGCAGCACGCGCACAAGCCGAGCGCATGGTGCAACGCACCGAAGTAGTTCGCGCAGCCGAAGCACGTTCACGCCAAGTACTTGAAGCAGGCGAAGCAGATGCACGACGCATTAAGAACGAACTTGAAGACTTCTTAGATCAGCGCCTTGCAAGCTTTGAAATTTTGCTCGACCGCATTACGCGTCAAGTAAGCCAAGGCCGCGAGCGCATGCGCATTGCACCAGTTGTTGAAGAAGAAGCAGTTACGCCAACACGTGATGCCACAGGTGCAACGTTCTTCGATCACGAATCAACCGACCTGTACTAAAACTTTTCTCATGTCGGCGCCGCTCACGATTAACGTTCTTGAACTGACGCGCCGCGCAGGCACGTTAAAAGACATTGCGGTCAGTTTGCCTGTTGCCGACTTTGCGTTTGGTGACGACCGCATTGTTGCAACACGTGACATCGATGTTGAGTTGCACGTTGAAAGTGTGCAAGGCGGACTTGTAGTGCACGGCGAAGTTGCATGCAGCACCAACATGTTGTGTCGCCGTTGTTTGCGCGAAATTTCCGCCAATGTAGAAGTGTCCGTTGACGAGATTTACCAACGCGTACCCGACAACCCGGATGCATACGTTTTGGAAGGGGAGCAGCTGGATTTACTGCCCATGGTTCGCGAAACCATGTTGCTGGGCCTGCCCGATGCTCCTTTATGTAAGCCAGATTGCCCCGGTTTATGCCCACAATGCGGTGCAGATATGCAAAGTGACCCCTGCCAATGCCAAGCCCAGCGCACCGATGAACGGTGGTCGGTACTTGACCAATTACGGGGTCAACTCGGCGACTGAGCCGATAACCTTTGACACCCGAAGTCCTAGTTTTTTAAGCGAAAGCCGAGCACGCGATGCCAGTACCAAAGAAAAAGAAATCGAAGATGAAGGGCCGCAGCCACATGGCAGGCGCCTGGAAACTTGGTTCACCAGCACGCAGTGTTTGCCCACGTTGCAGCAACTCGAAGTTGCCACACACGGTTTGTGGAAACTGCGGTTGGTACAAAGGTCGCGTCGCTGTAGACGTTGGCTGATAATTCTTCG
>JALQUZ010000010.1:23482-44189 GCA_023263695.1 Ilumatobacteraceae bacterium | reverse complement strand
GAGCACCATGACCGTAAGCACGGGGGCAAGCAAGACCAATTCAACTGTCGCACTTCCGGATTCGCTTTTCACCTCTCAACCTCGTACACATATCGCTCTAACGGTTCCGAAGCAGATCTTGTTACAAAGGTTGGAAATAGTGAAATGACAGTCGGAACACGCAGCAAAACCTCAACTTCAATCGTTCTCTCCCCCATCCGCACGATTGGTGTTTTACCTTCTGAGGCGTGCAGCTCGGCAATTGATCTGACCGCAACTGCTAACGCCTCGAATTCATTACTTCCTGCCGCAGCTCCTGCTATCGCAGCTTCTTGAGCAGCAATCGAGGCGATTTGTGCCGTGTGAAAGTAAAGCGATACCTGAATGCCAAACAGTAGAAAGAGCAACAGCACAGGTACTGCGAGCACCACCTGTGCTGTTGTCTCGCCGCGTTCCATCCTGGTGTTATCCAAGATCGAGGGAATTAGCTTTATCGCGCACGCGCGATGTAATTGTTGCCCCTACCGCTATTGCTAAAGCAATTAGAGCTGCGGCCATGACAACAGTTGTTGCACTCACTTCACCTGATTCCATATCCTGCTCACGCGAAGCTAAGAATCTTGTCCATAAATACTGAAATTGCATTTTTTGAATTGACATAGTTTTCCCCTTTTTGGATTAAATTCATTTTGCTTTGATCAAATATGACGAGTTAGAGACCTCCGATCACCAGAGTTACTGCCGGATAGCCAATTAACACGATGAATGAAATGAAAAGCAGAACCATTGGGAGCCCCATCCGCTCTGTGGCTGCATTTGCAGATGATTCAACATCACTCATTTGTCGGTAACGCAATGATTCAGCACGAGCTGCTAAAGAAGTCCTGATTCGTGCGCCATGTTCACCAGAAAGTTGAATTGATCCAGCAATTTCCTTAATTTGAGGCAATGAATAGATCTCACCCAACCGGGATAGTTCAATCCAGGGAGAAGTCCGCGCACTTTTAGCAACAGTGAGCGCTCGACGAATTTGTTCAAATGACCAACCATCACCAGACTCTGCGGCAGCAATTAGCGCAGTCTCGGTACCTGCTCCACCCGCAAGCAAGATGTTCGTAAGATCAAGAAAACTTGAAAATGAATGCAAGAATGAACGACGTCGTGCATTTGATTGTTGGCGAATTTTGTGTTCTGGAAACAAGAATCCAAACGTTGTGACAAAAATTGGAGTGAGCAAAGTTATTGCAGTTGAAATTGCTATTCCAGTTGATTGAGCGAGAACTAAACAAATACCAGAAATAGAAAATCCAACTACCGCTCCGGTCAATTTGCTTCCAACAAGTGAAGATGCATCAATGTCACAGATAACAAGATCTGAGCTCAACCGACTACTCGTTCTAAGTCGTAATGTATTCAGACTTTTATGGACGCCTGTTGTGAAAACCGACTTGATTTGTATAGCAATTGAAGGCACTACGCACAGTGCAACCCCAACTGCAATAAATACTCCAAATAACACTGACCTAATCACGAGTTCAAGGCCATACGTCGCCGAACAAATCGTTCAGGTTCAATAATCTTCGCCATACTTTGCATGAGCGCCAGCGAAACTGCAAACACTCCAAGAATTACCGAAAGAACGAGTTGCCCCTGGATAGATGAATATGGCGTTAGGTAGGTTCTATTGAATGTGAATAATCCAAATACGAAAACTGCAATCACTGTTGCGATAATCTTTACGGCACTTCGGGTTCGCGCTCTTCCTACCCACACGCGACTTCGCATTTTGCTCTCATCACGAGCACATTGAGCAATTTGAGTAAGAAGCATTCCAAGATCACGCGCCTGATGTTGAGAAGCGGTAACTAGTGCCGCCACCACAAAATCTGCTGTTGAATTGTTGAGGTCGTCCCCAAAGCGACGAAGTCCGTCCTCCAATGATCCATAACCAATGAATGAAGCAAGTTTTTTCACATGCGCTTGTAGTGCAAGCGGGGCATGAACTGAAGTAGCGACAATTGCCTGTTCAAGTCCGTGGGCGCCAGCCAATGTGTCTCGCAGTTGCTCAGTCCATGTAGCAATGCCATCTACAAGGTCTTGCTCGTTTCTGGTTTGAATATAGGGCCTACTAATACCTGGGATCGTTGCTACAAGAAGCGCAACCGATCCCGCAACCACCATCCAACCCGTAATCATCATGGTCGCCATAAATGCAAGCGGGATTGCAGTTTGTGCCAACCTAAACCGAAGTGGTCTGAAGGTCATGAGTGCTGACCAAGTTGAATGAATCCGATGTTTATTGAAGAGAAGAAAAACTCCCAACCCAAACATTGATCCGTTCAGGAGAATAATGAGCTCTGTCATCGCCATATCTCCTCACGAAAACCGTTTTCCTCAAAGAGTTCTCGTGTTTCTTCGCGCAGCGGATATCCAAATCCAACATTTCCATTGACATTGCGCACAACTTCATTTGACATGATTGTTGATCCATCGGAGTCAACGACTTCTCGTATTGAACTCACACGTCGTTGGCCACGAACAACTTCAATGTGGACAACAAAATGAACAGAACTTGCTATAAGTAGATTTGTTGTTTCTATTGGGAGTGATGTCGATGACATTGACATATAGGCAGCAAGTTTTGGGAATACTGAACGAGTGCTATCTGCATGAAGCGTGCACATCGATCCGTTATTTCCTTGACTCATGGCCATGAGCATCGGAAATGCCTCGGCACCACGTACCTCGCCAACAATCACCCGGTCAGGGTCCATGCGCAAAGCCATTTTTGTGAGATCAGCGAGCGTTATTTCCCCCTGTCCCTCTATGTTGGCGGGGCGTGACTGCAAAGAATCGTGGTCTGGATGTAAATGTTCGAATCTTTCAAGTCCAAGTTCATATGCATCTTCAATTGTCACAATTCGTTCTTCGAGTGGCACTTCGTTGATCAAAGCGCGCAACAAAGTGGTTTTGCCAGAACCTGTTCCCCCCGCGATGATCACGTTGCGGCGCGATCGAACCATGGCTCTAAACATCTCGGCAATTCCGTGCGGCATCATTCCGCGCTCCACTAAGTCCTCAAGCGACGAAATCTCGAACTGATGTTTCCGGATCACAAGACTTGGTCGAGATGACACCTCCATTGTTGCGAACAGACGTGACCCATCTGCAAGTTGCAAGTTCAGTTCGGGGGATCCTGCGTCAAAACGTCTCTCACTTCGCCCCATTCGTGTTGCAGTACGCCGAATGAGATCTACAAGTTCGTCGTCGTTATCAACAATGGGTGGACGGCATTCACGCAATCCGCTGCGCAGTTTTACCCAAATTGGCGAATTCCCTCGAACATGAATATCGCTTATTTGAGGGTCATCGAGCGTTTTTTGAAGTAATCCCATGCCAAGAACTTGATCAATTGCTCGGCTGATCAGCGCTTCCTCTTCGCTTTCTGTAAATGCAGGCAGGCCCTCTTGCCTGCGCGATGCCGATAGACGTGCACATTCCATTGACGAAACCTGGCGAGCAAAATCAATTTCAGAGTTACTGCTGAGATATGCGTCCCCTCTGTTTTGACGATCCAAACGTTCATCCGCAAGTGCCTCTCCTATGCGGGCTACTAATGCTTCACGTATTCGCTTACTCACAAGATCGGTTGTTGTGTGTGTGTTTGAGCTCATAGCAATTTTCCGCTATTCGCTGACCAGTGAAATTCGCACATTGCCTGCTCCTGCAATGGCGAGAGATAAACGCAATGGACCGCGGAACGTCACAATCACCGAGCTACTTAAATCAGCTGATTGTTCAATTGCCCATATAGAAACCACTTCATCAAACAGCAAAGGTGGTGACGCATTAGTGATTGTTGCGTCTGGAGTGAGTACGAGTCGCACTTTGTCATTAGCGGCAAGATTTGCTGGAATATTTCCTACCGGTACGGCAGCTGATGTCAATGCCTCGTCTGCGCCAAGCGGAGATGCGTTACTCACCATACTTTCTGACAGTGGTGAGCCACTCACAACTGCAATAGCAACAGTTCTGCCAATTAGCGATCCGGCTTCGCTTGCATTTACAAAGAATTGTGCAGTCTCTGGTGATACATGAATTGCTTTTAAATCACCCGTATCGAGAACTTGCCCTCGCTCCAGATTGCCTGCAGCTCCGACAACGGTGACAGTCGAAGATGCAGATCTATACATAGCTATAGACCCAATAAGCCCAAAGGCGATCAGCGCAATGCCAACCGCCATGTCTGGTACACGCTTCTTCTTCCGTTCACCTTGATCGAGATCATGAGATATCTCAACATTGTCCGAACTGTTGAGCACCCTTGATCTCGTCAAGGAGTCAATCATCCGTTGTGACACGGTTGCCCCCTTGATCGCTATCAATCCGCCGATGGTGCGATGTGTATTTGCAACGATCATTGCGGAAAGACAATCCAAATTTCAAATTGGATTGAAAAAGGATCAAATGACATAAGGGTTATTTGGTCACTTTGCTTGCCGGATATAGCCCGTAGCCTTGGGAGAGTGAATAACCCCGCCGCCGCTCAGCCGCCCGCAGTGCCCCCTGCAGCTAACGATGCGTGCTGGTGTGGCAGTGGCCGCAAGTACAAGCGATGCCATAAAACCACAGAAGGTCGCATAGAGCCGGGCACGATCAGCCCGATGCTTACCGTTCCTGCACACATTGTGAAGCCGCCGTATGCAGAGACCGGCAAGGTCACGCGTTGGCAAGAATCTGCAGTGAAGTCACCTGAAATTATTGAACGCATGCGCATTGCCTGTTCTACTGCTGCAGAAGTGCTTCGACTTGCTGGAGAGTTTGTTCGACCAGGAATTACTACCGATGAAATTGACGTATACGTACACAATTTGTGCATTGAACGTGGCGCATACCCGAGCCCGTTGAATTATTCGGGTTACCCGAAGAGTGTGTGCACTTCGGTGAACGAAGTGATCTGCCACGGCATCCCCGACTCACGAGTATTACAAGAAGGCGACATCATTAATCTCGACGTCACGTGCTACATGAATGGCGTGCATGGCGACACGAATGCAACGTTTGCAGTTGGCGAAATTGATAAAGAGAGTCGTGACCTCATTGCCATTACTGAAGAATGCACTTGGCGCGGAATTGAAGCTGTTGTTCCAGGTCGTCCATTGAGCGACATTGGCAAAGCCATTGAAACCCGCGCAAAACAAGACCAAATGGGCGTCATTCGGGCCTTTATTGGTCACGGAATTGGTGAGCAGTTCCACACCGACATTCAGGTGTTGCACTATTACGACAAGAGCAATAACACCATCATGCGACCTGGAATGACATTCACCATTGAGCCGATGATTTCACTTGGCACTTATCAGCACCGCATGTGGAAAGACGACTGGACTGCAGTGACTGCAGACGGCAAGCGAACTGCGCAATTTGAACACACCGTGTTAGTCACCGATACTGGTGTTGATGTTTTGACTGGCGGCATTGGCGCTGCCTCCCCGTTTGCCCCTTGGAACCGTTAACTCTTTCTAGGAAACACTTTCATGATTGACGCAATTGACGTAGACCGATACCTGCGATTTGATCGCCACGATTGGGCCGAGCTTCGTGCGCAAACGCCACTGACGCTGCATGAGCGAGACCTTGAAGCACTTCGCGGAATTAATGATCGCATCGACCTCGAGGAGGTAGTTGCTGTCTATTTGCCTCTCACTCGCCTACTGAACTTGTACGTGAGTGCAACTCAGAACCTACATCGCGTGTCGGCAACCTTCTTGGGTGCCATTGCTCCGAAAATGCCCTACGTCATTGGCATCGCGGGCAGCGTTGCGGTTGGAAAAAGTACTTCTGCTCGTATTTTGCAAGCCCTCCTTACTCGCTGGCCAGAACACCCACGCGTCGAGTTGATCACCACCGACGGATTCCTTCACCCCAACGCCGTGTTAAACGAGCGCGGGATTATGAATCGCAAAGGTTTCCCAGAAAGCTATGACACCAAGCGCCTCGTACAGTTTTTGCGCGAAGTGAAGGCCGGTTCTAGCGAAGTTGTTGCACCTGTATACAGCCACGTGGTGTACGACATTGTTCAAGGCGACAGCGTGGTCATTCATCGACCTGACATTTTGATTGTTGAAGGATTGAATGTTTTGCAAGTCGGTTCCGAGTCAGCCGAATTTGTGAGCGACTACTTTGACTTCTCTATTTACATCGATGCAAATGAGCAAGATGTTGAAAATTGGTACGTAGAACGCTTCTTCGCACTGCGTCAAACGGTGTTTCAAAACCCAGAGAGCTTCTTCAACAACTTTGCTGCACTCAGTGATGAAGAGGCCGAAGCAATGGCTCGTGGAATTTGGAAAGAAATTAACGGCAAGAACTTGCGCGAGAATATTGCGCCAACTCGTTCGCGTGCATCACTCGTGATGCAAAAAGGCGCAGATCACCGTGTGACGGAAGTACACCTTAGAAAGCTGTAAATACTGACTATTTGCGCTGCTGCGCCAACCACTCAGGCACCAGACTTAGCGTTTCCAGTTCCACATAGCGGTCGGTGTTTGCCATCGGGTGTTCAGCGTGATCGAGTTCCCACAAAATCTCGTACGGCACGTACACACCAAAGCCGCCAATGGCAAGCACGGGAAGTATGTCGCTTTTCATTGAATTGCCCACCATGCAGAAACGTTCCGGATTGATGTCGAGGCTTTTCAACACATGTGCGTATGTGGCTGGGTCCTTTTCCAACACAATTTCCACATGTTCGAAATGTTGGCTTAGGCCACTGGTTTCTACTTTTCGTGTTTGATGAGCAAGATCGCCTTTAGTTATCAATATCGTGCGAAATTGTGAACTGACGTGAGCGAGAACTTCGGCGACCCCCTCAAATACTCGAACTGGTTCGGTGAGATGCTCGCGAACTCCATGCAGAATCTTTTGCAGTTCAAAAGCTGGAATTTCACCGTTTGACAAGGTGATGGCCGCCTCCATGGCGGAAAGCCCAAAGGACTTCACGCCATAGCCATATGCATCAATGTTTTTGCGCTCAGTCGCAACCAGTGCTGCTTTTATATCAACTCCTCCGGGAACGTATGGAGTGAGCGTTTCAACGAATTGTGTTTCATATTTGCGAAATGAATCTTCGCTAAACCAGAGCGTGTCATCGGCATCAAATGCAACTACGTCAAACATGACTATCGATGTAAAGCGTTTAGATAGTTGTACACCGTTATTCGCGAAACCTTCATTGCATCAGCAACATCTTCTACTGCACGTCGAAGAATGAATGCTCCCTGTTCATCAAGTAGGCGGATTGCCTTCTGCTTGTCATTGCGCGAAAGTTCTGACAACTTGTTTCCTAGTTCGCGCTCAACTACTTCAATAATTCGATCAAGAGCTCCGTGAAGTGGCGGCAACCTGATTCCGGCAATGACCGCACCCTCCCACTTCAGCTCAATGTCTCCTGCGGCCAGGTTGTCGCAAGCAACTAACGATGCACCGACTGCATCAATGAGCGGCTGCGCCGCGATAACCACCGGGTGATCGTGAGGAATGGTCATGCCGGTGAGTCCTCAATGGACCCAACATCAACGCTCACAAAGGTTGCTCCATTTGCATATGCAGCACGCATGAGGTCGGCTATCGCTTCAGGTAGTTCCGATTTGGGGACGGAAAACGAAGAACCAAACGGTCCGAATTCAACAATCAGTCCACGTTGTTCGACTGCGGCTACTGCTGCTGTCACATGCGCCCCTGGAGCGCCTTCAATGAACGGTTCGATGGTGAATTCCACAGTCAGCATTCACCCATCGTAAACAATTCGCCTTAGTTGCGTACCATTGCCCTATGGCTACAACACCTCTTTCACAGCCCGCAGTCGAGCGCCACGGCAACGCAACTGGCGTGCAACAACAAGCCGCGGGAATGCTCGAATACGCACGCTCCATTCGCCGCGACCTTCACGTATGGCCAGAAATTGGTCTTAATCTTCCAAAAACTCGTGAACGGGTTTTGGAAGCACTCGATGGACTTCCGCTCGACATCACGTTGCACAAGACAACGAGCGGCATCGCCGCAATGTTGACTGGCGACAAACCAGGCCCAACCGTGATGTTGCGCGGCGACATGGATGCATTACCAATGCCAGAAGACACCGGACTAGATTTCGCGTCAAAAGTAGACAACGTGATGCACGCATGCGGCCACGACACGCACGTTGCCATGCTCGCTGGTGCAGCAAAAATGTTGAGCGAACGCAAAGCAACACTTCCTGGTCGAGTGTTGTTTATGTTTCAACCGGGCGAAGAAGGTTATGGCGGTGCGGAGTACATGCTTGATGAAGGCATTCTTGATGTTGGACCAAATCGTGATGGCAGCGAATCACCACTTACCGCTGCATACGCATTGCACATCACGTCTTCGTTGCCTGCCGGGTTCATTGGCACCAAGGGTGGCCCCATCATGGCATCAAGTGATGTGTTGCGCATTGAAGTGAAAGGCAAGGGTGGTCACGCATCGGAACCATTCCGCACACTTGACCCCGTTCCAGTTGCATGCGAAATTGTGACCGCATTGCAAGCATTTGTCACTCGTCGAATTGAAATTTGGGACCCAGCAGTAATTACCGTCACCAAGTTGATTGCAGGAACTGCAACCAATGTCATTCCCGAAGTTGCACGAATAGAAGGAACGATTCGTGCAATGAGTGCAGCCACTCGCAAGAAAGTGCACGATGGTATTAAGCGCGTTGCGGAAGGCATTGCAGCAGCACACGACATGGAAGCAACCGTTGAAGTCGTGCTTGGCTACCCCGTCACGGTGAACGACGGTCCATCTGCAGACTTCGCACTTGATGTTGCCGAAGCAATTGTCGGCAACAAAGCAGCTGTGCGCATGCCGCACGCTGTGATGGGTGCAGAAGACTTCAGTTACGTGTTGGAAAAGAAACCTGGTGCAATGGTGTTTCTCGGTGGCACTCCACACGACAAAGACTTCCGCACCGCAGCACCAAACCACTCCAACCGTGTGATGTTTGAAGAAGATGCGATGATCACTGGCATGTCGGTGTATTCATCGCTTGCACTTCGCACTCTTGGCGTCACCCTTGACTAGAGGCACAAATACCCAACCAACAGGGGGTAAACGACCCCTTGAGGGCATTCGCGTACTCGATTTCACCCGTGTGCTTTCGGGGCCACATGCCACGCGCATGCTTTCTGACCTTGGCGCCGAAGTCATCAAAGTGGAGCCACCGGAAGGTGATCTCACGCGATTTGCTCAACCTCGCGTGAATTCGCTGTCGAGTTATTTCATTCAGCAAAACATTGGCAAGCAAAACATTTCTCTCGACTTGTCGAAGCCAGAGGCTTCAGCCCTCATCATGCGACTCATTCCATTTTGCGATGTAGTGGTAGAAAACTTTCGCCCAGGCGTCATGAGCCGACTTGGACTCAGCACTGAGCGCATGATGGAAGCAAACGCTCGTCTTATCGTTGCGTCTATCAGTGGTTACGGTGCAACTGGTCCGTGGCAAAATCGTCGCGCATACGCTCCGGTAGTAAATGCAGAAACTGGAATAACCAAGCATCAAGGTGATGCACAACGACGTGCCCATGCAAACGACCCACATAGTCACGGCGACGTGTACACCGCACTCGAAGCATCATCAGCAATTCTTGCTGCGCTGTATCAGCGCGAACACACAGGCGTTGGTCAATACATCGATATCTCCATGGCTGAAACCATGTTGTACGTAAACGAACACGCACACGATCAGTTGTGGGACAAGCCAGTTCCTGCAGGTTCCATCCGATCGTTCCAGCCAGCCGACTACCCCGTGCTCACCGTTGCCGATGGATCACAAGTTGTTGTCAGCGGACATCCAGCGGAACGTGGAACCTTTGACTATTTCGTTGCAGCAATGGAACAACCTCACCTGTTGAACGATCCTCGCTTCACTGATATTCCTGAACGACTCGAAAACTTTGCGGCGCTCATGGACTTGTTGCGCGCATGGGCACTCACCGTTCCCGACACCGACGAAATAGAACGGCGCTTGGCAAAGAATCAATTGGCGGTTGGTCGACTGCGCAGTGTTGCTGAAGTTGCTGCTACTGATTGGGCTACTGAACGAAACGCAATCATCAACGTGAGCGACCGCGGTGATTCAACAGTGCGCATTCCAAACAGTCCGTGGCATTTTTCGGGTTCAGACACCACTACGCAAGGCATGGTGAAATACCGTGGCGAAGACAACCACCATGTGTTTCACAACATTGCCGGCATCGACATGGCAGAGATTGTTCAGTGTGAATCGACTGGCGTATTGCTCAGTCGAGGCCCTTCTGCTCGTTAATTAGCGACCTGAGTGGCCAAAGCCGCCGCCGCGATCAAACCCGCTTAATTCAGTCACCTCGGTCCATGAAACATTGTCGTAACGCGAAATAATCAACTGTGCTACGCGGTCTCCGCGTTTCACTTCGTAATCATGTTCGGGGTCAGTGTTGATCATGACCACTTTCAATTCACCTCGATAACCGCTATCAATTATTCCGGGTGTGTTCACCAACGTGATGCCGTGTTTCAATGCAAGACCACTGCGCGGAACTGCAAGACCCATGTATCCGTGTGGAATCGCCACTGCAACACCAGTTGGCATCAGCACCCTGCCACCACGTGCAGGAATAACTGCATCTTCACGCGCGTATAAGTCGAGCCCAGCATCGCCTAGATGTGCTGGCATTGGCAACGGCAGATCAGGGTCTAACCGTTGGATCTGGACACCAATCTCGCTTTTAGACATTGCATGAGATTACGCCTAGATTGCATGGCGTGCTGGTGTGGATGGACCTCGAAATGACAGGCTTAGAGCCCGAAACCGACGTCATTGTTGAAATTGCCACACTCATAACCGACGACGATCTGAACATCATTGCCGAAGGCCCTGATTTGGTCATTCATCAGTCCGACGAGATACTGGCTCGCATGAACCAAATTGTGGTCGACATGCACACAAAATCAGGTTTGCTTGAAGCCATTAAGTCCAGCACGGTCACGTTGGAAGAAGCTGGTGCCGCAACGCTTGAGTTCATACGCCAACATGTTCCAGAGGCGCGCACTATTCCGTTGTGCGGAAATTCAATCGGCACCGATCGTCGCTTCCTTGCGAAGTATCTTCCTGAAATTGAAAATTATTTGCATTACCGATCAGTTGATGTGTCAACAATTAAGGAACTCGCTCGTCGCTGGTACCCAAAGCTTGGTTCTGATCGTCCGAATAAAGGTGGAACGCATCGAGCATTAGACGACATTCGCGCGAGTGTGAATGAGTTGGCGTTTTACCGTGAGCGTGTGTTCACTCCGCTACAACCTGAGTAACGCCACTACTGTGGACAGCGATGTCCAAGCCAGCGTTCACCAAGCAGGAACAAGTTCCGGCAACGGATGAAATCACGGAAGTCGCTACGGGCATTTACCGAACCCAGTTACCCATCGATATGCCTGGCCTTGGCCACGTGAATATGTACGTGCTGGAAGACGAACGTGGCGTTGCCGTCGTCGACCCCGGGCTGCCTGGAAAGGCCAACTGGAGGGCCATAAACGCCCGTTTACAGGCCTTAGGAGTGCCTCTGAAGCGCGTCCACTCCATTGTGGTCACCCACAGCCATCCCGACCATTTCGGGGGTGCCGCCCGCCTTCGCGCCGCAACGGGAGCCGACATCATTACCCACCAGAGCTTCCGCCTATGGTTCGATCCAAACGAACCCGACGATGTTGACGTGGAAATTGCCGCACGCCACAAACGTGGAACGGGTGAAACGCCATGGGGCGGACCTGGATACCAATTGCCATTGCGTCGCAAAATGTATTACAACGCATTTCGCGTATTGCCTCAACTGTTTAAAGTTCCACAACCCACAGTGCGACTTGCTGAAGGCGAATACATTTCGCTTGCACGACGTAAGTGGATGGCCATTCACACTCCTGGTCACACCGAAGATCACTTGTGCTTATTCGATGCAGACACTGGCGTCATGTTGTGTGGCGATCACGTGTTGCCAACGATTACTCCACACATTTCCGGCATGAGTAAATACCCCGATCCGCTTGAGAGTTTCTTCAACTCACTCGACAAGGTTGGTGCATTTGGATCACAAGTTGGTATCTGTTTGCCTGCGCATGGAAAACCTTTCGCCGATATTGCAACACGATGCGAGCAAATCAAAGAACACCATCAAGGTCGACTCGAAAAGTTGCGCACCTCCGCAGCGGAACTGGACCGACCTGCAACGGTTACCGAATTTTCTGGTCACTTGTTTTCGCCACGCGCGCAAGGCACCATGGCTGACAGCGAAACCTTTGCGCACCTCGAGCACTTGCGAATTGCTGGTGAGTTTTCATACACCGTTCGCAATGGAGTTCGCGAATACGTTCGCGTCTCGTAGTTACTGAGGCAACTTCACTAGTTGCGTCACTGCAGCAACTGAGTCGCCACCGAGAACATGGCGAATGATTACACGTTCATCAATGTGTTGCGTCACCAAGCGAATGTCATTGCCTGGGTCTACTGACAGATGATGCTCAACCACCGCATGCATTGGCGCGCGAAGCTCACCGTGCTTTGACAAATATTCTTCAGCAGCAATCCAGTACGAAGCATTGTTCATGTGCCCAACTGCATCCATGTCGGCAAACCGAACTGGCCATGACTCACTTGTTGCGTCACATTCAGTTAATTCAGGTAGAGACTTTCCGACAACGAAATTCGAGCGCACTTTTCTTCCGCCGCTTGACTCTGCAATTAAAGGAATAAATCCTTCTGGAAGTGGCTCTGGTTTCAGTGTCTGCATATTCACATGCACCCACAGCGCAG
The DNA here is from genome assembly GCA_023263695.1 of Ilumatobacteraceae bacterium. GTDB lineage: Bacteria > Actinomycetota > Acidimicrobiia > Acidimicrobiales > Ilumatobacteraceae > UBA3006. The sequence goes on along the minus strand of JALQUZ010000010.1, from coordinate 31,351 downwards.
CGGTTTCAATATGAGCGCCGTCTGCGCCGACAATGTGCGTACGACGTTCTGCCCAATGCGACCCGTAGCCACCGCACCACGTGGTGAGCGAAATATCGGTCATGTATGTAGGAAATTGATAGACCCACATCTCGGTGCGACGCACCACCCAACCATGAATGTCTGGGTAATTGCCGTCCACTGCATCGTCGTTAGCGATGTCTTGCAAATACCGAGCAGTGGCATCTAGGCGAAGTCGACCTTTCGGGGTGACATCTCCCAATCGCACACGACGACTGGTGGAAAACGTCCTACCCGTCTGCGGCAAAGGTACGGGTTCCTGAGGCCTCCACATGCTCTCTGACCCTATCCAGCATTGGACTTGGTGGCACTTGCGTTAAATCGCTTGCTATTTGCAATTTGGCATGGTTGGCTACATGTCCATGTTGTTACGCAATCTCGCTTCACGTCTGTCGGCAGTAAGTGCTGATTCACGCGCGTATGCGACCGTGACAACCGCGTACGCGAATGCGTCACGCTGGTTTTATATGCAGGCCGGAGTCGCGAAATTTACCAAAGGTTTCACGAAGCGTCCGGCCAAAGGCCTCTTAGGAGTCCCGACGTAAACAGATTTCACGTCGGAGAACGCCAAGAGGCCGCTGGGAGAAATCCCAGCGGCTTTTTTATTTCCCCCCTGAGCGTTTTCCGACGTGAAGCCAATCAAAACAACACAGAAAGGCAAGAGCAATGACCACCATCACACTTGAACACGAAGACGACATCATCATGTTGTCTGCGCAGCGCTGCAGCGACGGCAATGGAACATTGTCGTACTTGTTCTTCTCGGAAGAGTTTGTTGATATCCAGCGCGCGAAAGCAATCTGTTCAACCTGCACATCAAAGGTGGGCTGCCTGAGCGGCGCACTAGAACGAAGTGAACCGTGGGGTGTGTGGGGTGGTGAACTCCTTGAAGAAGGTCGGGTGTGTTCCACCAAGCGTCCACGCGGCCGACCAGTTACTAAGTCGGTACGAGTGACCGCTGTGCAGGAAGTTCCCATTCCCGCACATCTTGTTGCCTAGATAATTACGGACAGACGGCACAGAAGCAGCGACCCGATTGGGTTCAACACCATCGGTAACCTGCTTCTGTGCCTTTCGTTCATTCCCGCCTAAGGATTGCTGTCGTGGTCCTTGCCGTTAGCGCAGTGGGTGGATGGGTGTGGAGCAATACCAGCGACACCAAGGTTGATGCCGTTCTCACTACTCCAGGCGAGGTGCCGTACCCTTCGCTCGACACCAACGAACCCGTTGTTGGCAAACAGTTGCCTGTTGCTCAATTGACCGATCTCGATGGACAAGTTGTTGATCTACAGAGCTTTGTTGGCTCGCCATTGATTCTCAATTTTTGGTACTCCACCTGCGAACCATGTCGTCGTGAAATTCCTGCCTTTGCACAAGCACGCCTTGCGCACAGCGATATTCAGTTCGTCGGCTTCAACATGAACGACTCACCAGAAATGGCAAAAGCGTTTGGTGAAAAATATGGGGTGAATTACCCCATTGTGTTTGATCAATCCGGAACCGTCATTCGCGAACTTGGAATCGTTACCGCGCCGAGCACCCTGTTCATTGACAGTGCAGGAAACATTGTTGACCAGGTTGCAGGAGAAATCAGCTCCGACAAACTTGCATCACTTATTGCGCAGTGGTTTACGTCGTAATGGTCGCCAACATCGTCATCGAAGGCAACTTTGCTTACAGCTTCATGCTGGGCATGCTTGCAGCAGTAAACCCTTGCGGTTTTGTTTTGCTACCTGCTTATTTGCTCTACTTCTTGGGAATTGACGGTGGTAATCACGGTGTTACACGAGCTCCGTTGCAACGTGCATTGCGCGTTAGCGCTGCTGTTTCATCTGGGTTTCTTGCCGTATTTCTTGTTGTCGGATCAATCTCGCGATTGTTCACGCAGTGGATTGAACTTCATGCCAAATACGCAGGGTTTGCCATTGGTATTGCACTTGTTGGTTTAGGTGCAGCCATGTTGTTTGGGTGGAAGCCATCATTTGCAACCTCGATTCCCGGCGCCAAGAAAGACCGCTCCACACGTGCGATGTTTGTCTTCGGAGTGGCATACGCAATTGCCAGTATTGGCTGCACCATTGGGTTACTCACAACAGCAATTCTTGGTTCTATCGGAACACACGGTTTCGTTTCTGGTGTCATCAGCATTGTCATGTACGGACTGGGAATGTCGCTGCTTGTTACCGCACTTACCGTCACGCTTGCTGCAGCAAAAACAGGTGTCTCTCGAGTGTTAAAGCGCAGTCTTCGTTACATCGACAAGGTGGCAGCTGGGTTTATCACCATTACTGGCGCATATCTCACGTGGTACTGGTACGGAGCCATTAGCGAGCGCGAATCACTTGGCAACATCGTGTCCAATGTCGAAAATTGGCAAAACTCGGTTTCTTTGTGGCTACAAGAACAAGGTGCTTCGCGTCTTGCAGTGATGTGTGCATTCGTCATTGGTGTAGCGCTTGTATTGGTTGGTGTAACTCGAATAAAGCAACTACTCCGCAGGTCGCACCGCTAATGCTTGCCGATCTACTTGCGCACCCATCTGTTGAAGAAGTCTGCGAACTGCGTGGAACTTTCGGATTCATGGCATTCCACGGTGGCGGTTTGGAAGAAGCGACTGACATCATTGCGCAGCAGGCCGCTGCGGCAACAGGCAGTTCGTATTACGGCATTCATCAACCTGCATCATTGAAATGGCATGTTCCATCGCATCGAATTGATCCGCAACATTCGGAAACGCTGAACACTTTCATCAATCATGTTGACACCGTGATCACTATTCACGGCTTTGGTCGACAGGGTTTCTTTACGAGCCTGCTCCTTGGTGGCAGAAACCGTGGCCTTGCAACTCATGTTGCCCAGCATTTGCGTACGTCGTTACCCGCCTACAACATCATTGATGATTTGGGAAATATTCCTGCCGACCTTGCAGGACAGCACATCGATAATCCCGTGAATCGCGTTCGCAATCATGGAGTGCAAATTGAGTTGCCTCCTCGAGTGCGAGGTGCAAGTCCACTGTGGTGGGATTGGGAAGGTCCGCACCTCACTCCACACACCGAATCATTAATTGATGGTCTTGTACGCGCTGTGCATACATGGAATTCTTCGACTAGTTCTACGGTGCCAAACGCTCAATAAACCACGAAGCGTCTGGCTGAAGCACGTAACGAAAGCGATCATGTAAGCGGCTGGGTCGACCTTGCCAAAATTCGATTTCGTGTGGAGTAAGTACCCACCCACCCCAATGTGGTGGTCGGTCAACATCGCGTCCAGAAAAACGTTGTTCGGCTTCAGCTAATCGTGTGAGTAATTCATCGCGACCTGCAATGGGCTGCGATTGCGGCGATGCCCAAGCACCAAGTTGTGACTCTCGCGGACGCGACGCAAAGTATTCGTCACTTACACGTTCTGCAAGCTTGGCAACCGTTCCCCGCACTCGCACTTGGCGATGTAAGTCGAGCCATCCAAACACCGCCGATGCTTGCGCATGTGCAACTAATTGAGTGCTTTTCGCACTGTCGTAGTTGGTATAAAAGGCGAAACCTGATTCGTCAACTCCGCGCACCAACACAATGCGAGAATCTGGCCCGCCGTCAAAACCAATGGTTGACAGAGTCATGGCATTGGGTTCTGCAACATGTGCTTGCGCTGCCTGGTCGTACCACCGTTGCCATTGCGCGATTGGGTTAGTGTCTAATTCACTTCGCTCAAGACCTGCGGTTTCGTACTGCACTCGACGATCACGAATAGACATGTCAACTATTTCGGGTGAATAACCGTGGTGCCACGCATGTATGGATGCAGCACGGCTGGAATTGCAACCGAGCCGTCTTCCTGACGGAAGTTCTCCATGATCGCAGCCCACACGCGTGGCACAGCAAGTGCAGACGCATTCAATGTGTGCGCAAACTCGGTGCCCTTTTGGCCTGTGCGCTTCATGCGAATGTCGCCACGGCGCGCTTGATAATCACTGAACCAACTAATTGAACTGACTTCTAACCACGCATCGCATCCCGGCGCATAGACCTCAACATCGAAACTGCGATGATGACTTTGACCCATGTCGCCTGTGCAAATTTCAATAATGCGATAGGGCAAACCTAGGTTGGCGATGACTCGCTCTACCCGAGTAATGAGTTCGGTCAACATTGCCGGTGCACCCTCTGGTGTGGCAATTGAAAAAATTTCTACTTTGTCAAATTCGTGGCTGCGCAACATGCCGCGAGTATCTCTACCTGCAGAACCCGCTTCGCGTCGATAACACGACGAGTGCGCCATATATCGAATAGGAAGATCTGCTTCGGCCAGTACTTCGCCGGCATGTATCGATGTCAACGGGGCTTCCGCTGTTGGAATGCACCACAGGTCATCTTTACTCATTGAATATGCGTCGTCGGCAAATTTGGGAAGTTGACCAGTAGCAGTCAACGTTGCAGTGCTCACCAGCGATGGTGGACGAATTTCTTCGAAGGCATCTGCGTTGCAGTCAAGTGCATATTGGCACAGTGCACGAGCAAGTGTTGCTCCAGCTCCGCGTTGCATGGTGAACATTGCGCCACTGATTTTTACTGCACGTTCGTTATCCAAAATACCGAGTGCCGTAGCTGTGTCCCAGTGGGCAACGCGTTGATGCTCCGGAAACGATGCGGGCAAATTCACTGGCCCTGTGATCGTTGGATTCTGCGAATCATCATTTCCCACCACAACGTCGGCGTGTGGAATGTTTGGCAAGCGCAGCAAAACGTCTTTAAGTTTCGCCGTGACCTCATCGGTCTCTGCTGCAAGGGACTGCTCTTGGTCTCCTAGCGACCTACTTTCGGCTTGCAGACCTTCAGCAGCCTTGTCGTCACCGCTTCGGCGGAGTGCTCCAACTTGCTTTGACAACTCGTTCACCTGCTGACGAATTGCGTCACGCTCAGCAGTAATTTCTCGCATTCTTCCGTCAAAGCCCAAGGCTTCATCGAGCAACCCAAGCAAATCGGGCTTATTGCGGCGGGCCATCAGCTCCCGAACGGTGTCGGGTTCGCTGCGAAGGAAACGAATGTCAATCACGGTGACTCAAGGTTAGCCGTGTGATCCCATACCGCTGCCCTACTTTGCGTACTGTTGAGCCGTGAGTTCTGCATTGCACGCGACCGAAAGTGTTGGGCTCTCGGTTTCGCACCTCGTAATCAAATACGGCGACATCACAGCCGTTGACCATGTTTCATTCACTGCACAGCCTGGGCGCGTCACTGTCATTCTTGGACCCAATGGCGCTGGTAAGACATCCACAATCGAAGCCTGCGAAGGTTTTCTAGCACCAACATCAGGTTCAGTTCAGGTGCTCGGTCTCAACCCATTCTTGCAACGCAAACAACTCAATCGGAAAATGGGAGTCATGCTGCAAGAAGGCGGTATTTATCCTTCGGCGCGTGTTGCAGAATTAGTGCGACAATATTGCGCTCTGTACGGAAACGGTGTTGATGCCGATGTGCTCATTTCGCGCGTTGGACTTCAATCTGTGGCATCCACTACCTATCGACGACTATCTGGTGGAGAAAAACAGCGACTGTCGTTGGCGCTTGCACTTGCCGCACGTCCACACATCATTTTCCTCGACGAACCCACTTCAGGCATTGATGTGAATGGTCGCGACCTAGTTCGTCACATTATTCGAGAACTACGAGATTCGGGCTGCTGCGTCCTTGTTGCTACGCACGAACTTGACGAAGCCGAACGCATTGCCGATGATGTGCTCATTTTCCATCGCGGAAATATCGTTGCCTCTGGCACATTGGATGAATTGCGCTCCGGTCGTGAAGAGATCCGATTCCGTTCAACCTCTCGAATAGATCTCCACTCACTTTCCACCACGCTTGGACTACCCGTAGAACAAACTCGCCTTCATGAATTTACGGTTGCTGGCACGAGCGACGCTCGTGTCATTGTTCAGCTCACCGACTGGGCAAAAGCTAACAATGTTGAACTAGGCGACATTGGTGCTGGGTCACAACGCTTAGACGATGTCTTTAGGCGCCTCACTGCGGAGTCGGCATCATGAAACTGCTCCGTATTCAATTGGCATGTGAATTACGTGTACTTGCACGAAACGGCGAGCAATTGTTACTCATACTTGGCATTCCACTGTTGCTGCTTTCATTTTTCAGCAATGTTGACATTCTCCCTACATCTGGTCAGAGCAGCGTCAACTTCTTGCTTCCCGGCATTGTTGCCTTGGCCATCATGTCCACTGCAATGGTCAGCCTTGGCATTGCCACAGGGTTTGAACGTTCCTATCAAGTACTCAAACGACTTGGTGCAACGCCACTAGGAGTTCCAAGACTTGTGCTTGCCAAGGCACTTTCGGTGCTTGTTGTCGAATTGGTACAGGTGACGTTGCTCATCAGTTTGGCCCAAGTATTTGGTGCAGACCTAGGTGGGTTAAACATCGCAAAACTGGCTTTGGCAATCGCACTAGGGACACTTGCCTTTTCTGGTGTGGGGCTTTCGCTGGCCGGGCGACTGCGTGGAGAGATCAATCTTGCCGCTCAAAATGCCCTGTACTTACTGCTGCTTCTCATTGGTGGAATTGTGTTTCCTTTACAGGAGTTTCCATCTTGGCTTCATTGGGTAGGACGAATTGCTCCATCTGGCGCTCTTGCCGACGTAATGAGAGATGTCTTTTCTAGAACATCTGTTCACGGCGCATCATCACTTGTAGTGCTGCTGTGTTGGGCTGTTGCAGCTCAACTTTCAGCCTTCAAACTGTTCCGTTGGAACTGACTACTGCTGCTTCCCTTGATCGGTCGCAGCATAATTTGATTCTGTAAAGAAGTTTCCAATGAACCGCCTGAAAAAGATCACGACCACAATCGTCCACAAATAGATCGATCCACCAGTTTTCATAATTGCGCCAGCAAGTTGTTGATCAGTAGTCACCGATAACCCCCACACGCGCACAGCAATGTCGTAATGCTTGTACACCGCACCATCGGCAAACGTCAGCCATGCGGCCGGAACGGTTGGCACAACTGACATGAGGAAGAGATAAATCATCTTTCCTCCATATCCCAAATGGCGCGAACGATCAGGACCACAGATGGGAAACCACATCAACAATGCCGACGTCACAACGAGCACATGCAACGAATAATGCAACGGCCCATTAGAAACACTTCTATTCACCATCTGTGGAATGTGTGTCACCATGATGACGCCGTTAAAGAGCAGGCCCGCAACAACTGGCTTGGTCATAAAGTTGACCACTTTGCGCGCGCGCGCGCCAGCAAAAATGAGATCGTAAAGCCACAGTGGAGTTGCAATCAACATGAGTGGCGGCATGAAGTACGAATACAGCATGTGTTGGAACATGTGTACTGAATACAAATATTCTTCCGAAATATCGTGAATCGGCCAGTCCGAGGCGATCCATAACAGCAGGGCCCCAACCATAAATGCCCACAATTGCTTGCGCGAGATTACGTTGCCGTGAGGTACTACGCGAGGACCAATGACACGAATTGCATACACATAACTCGCTACAACAGCGACGACCAATACCCACACTTCAATATGGAGCTGAAATCTCCACGGATCAGGATTCACCAGTGCGAACATATGTGGTTCGCTGATCACAATTTCAAGTTAAGAGAAAAAGTGGAAGGTCGCGAGAAAAATTCCGTACACGGCGATGGCAAGAATGAGCCCCGCGTAGAACACCCACGAGAACAACTTATTGTCGAACTTCAAGTGCATGAAGTAGCTCACAACGATGACGAACTTGATTCCCATCATCATGAGCAGCGCAGGAAGGAAAAAGTGACCAAA
>JALQUZ010000010.1:0-23383 GCA_023263695.1 Ilumatobacteraceae bacterium | reverse complement strand
ATCCACGTAATAGGTGGAGACTTCAAGGGCCGTAATCGCGGCAAGGATTGCTGCGATGCGGACGTAGCCGGCATTCGACATGCCGTGTTCAGTTGTTGAGTGTGTCTCTGTTGTCATGATCAGGCCGGGATGAGGTAAATAAGGGTGAAAATGATGATCCAAATGATGTCCACAAAGTGCCAGTAGAGGCCGATCATTTCAACCGTTTCGGCTTTGCTGCCAGGCACCTTAGAACGCTTCATAATGCCAACGATTGACATCAGCATGATGATTCCCACGGTGACGTGCACTCCGTGGAAACCGGTGAGAACGAAGAAGCTTGACGAGAACAGGCTGGTCGTGAAGCCCATGCCTTCGTGGTAGAACGCTGTGAACTCATACACCTGACCGCCCACGAACGTAGCTCCGAGTAATGCCGTAATCGTGACCCACAAGTACGTGTTGCGATCATCTCCCTTATGGGCAGCCGATACAGCGAGCACCATGGTGAGCGAGCTCATGAGCAACACGAAGCTGCTGACCGAGGTAAAGGGAATGTCGAAAACTTGCGAAGGACGTGGACCTGCACCTACGCGACCGCGGTACAACATGTAGGTGGAGATCAGACCACCGAACAACAAGCATTCTGAACCAAGGAACAACCACATCCCAAGTTTGTTGTTGGACAAACCAGTGCTTGAGTGTGCTCCACCATCGGCATGGCTATCTGAAGTCATTACTGCGTGCTCAGCCAACGTGGACCACATCCTTTGTTGTTGCAGGTGGATCGAAGTCATCATCTGGAGCAGTGCTTGGCTCAATTGCCCAGCCGTATGCTCCGAATAACACAATCACACCACCAAAAATTGCGATTGGAATGGAATAGATCACACCGAAGGCGATTACCGGCAAACCGGCAGCCAGAACAATCGGCCAATACGAAGGCGATGGCATATGGATATGCGCATCTGCATTGTCTTCAAGTTCTTTCATGATTTGCTCTGCGGTTTTTACTTTCACCATTTGACCATTGGCGTCTTCTTCATACTTGCGATGGAAGAATTCGTCTAGGTGTGAAACCGTAGGAATGCTGTCGAAGTTGTGCTCTTTTGGAGGGTTCGATGTCATCCATTCCAAACTGCGTGCATCCCATGGGTCGAGCGGAGCAACCTTGCCGTTGCGAGCGGTGATGACCACATTTATGAGGAACAGCAACACTCCAGTTGTCAGCACGAGCGAACCTATGGAAGCAAAACGGTTCCAAAAGGCCAGGTTGAAGAAACCTTCACCTGCGCGAGCTTCGGTCCACTGATACATACGGCGCGGCTGACCTTGCAAACCAAGAATGTGCATTGGCCCGAACGTCATGTTCATACCGATCACCATCATCCAGAAATTCCAGGTGCCCAATTTTTCATTGAGCAACTTGCCGAACACTTTTGGCCACCAGTAATAGAAACCAGAGAACAAACCGAACACTGCGCCGCCGAACAATACGTAATGGAAGTGAGCAACGATGTAATAGGTGTCCGTTTGTTGTGTGTCAGATGGCGCTACCGAGTGAGTCACTCCTGAAAGACCACCAATGGTGAACAGCACAATGAGTCCAACGGCGAACTTCATGGCAACAGTGAATTGAAGCTTTCCGCCCCAAATAGTCATCGTCCAGTTCACAATTTTCACACCAGTTGGAACGGCGATCGCCATTGTTGAAATGGAGAAGACCGCTACTGATACTGGTCCGAGTCCGGAAGCAAACATGTGGTGAGCCCACACACCCCAACCGACGAATCCAATTGCTGCTCCCGAGAACACCACGAACGGATAACCGAACAATGGCTTACGGGAGAACACTGGAAGTACTTCAGAGATAATTCCGAAGCTTGGAAGAATCAAGATGTACACCTCTGGGTGACCGAAAATCCAAAAGAGGTGCTGCCACAACAATGGATCGGCGCCAGCAGAAACATCGAAGAACGTTGCTCCAAAATTGCGCTGGAACGACAACAAAAACAAAGCAACGGTGATCACGGGAACTGCAAACAACAGCAAGAACTGCACCACCAATTGCATCCAGGTGAAGATCGGCATGCGCATGAGCTTCATTCCAGGAGCGCGCATATTGAGCACGGTGGTGATGAGGTTTACGGCGCCGGCAAGTGAGGCAATACCTGCAAGTTGAAGTCCAAGAATCCAGAAATCGATTCCGTGGCTTGGTGAGAAAATTGGACCCGAGTTCGGCGCGTACATGAACCAACCACCATCGGCTGCTCCACCCAGGAACCACGACAAGTTAAGGAAGATTCCGCCGAACAACAGCGCCCAAAAACTGAACGCGTTAATTCGTGGGAATGCAACATCGCGAGCACCAATTTGGAGTGGGATGAAATAGTTAGCCAGACCTGCCGCCATTGGCATGACAAATAAGAAGACCATGGTTGTTGCATGCATGGTGAACATTTGGTTGTACAAGTCTGCGTTCAATACTTTGCCGTTAGGTGCTGCAAGTTGCAGACGAATGAGAACAGCTTCAATTCCGCCAACAATGAAGAAAAACAATGCTGTAGCGGAATACATGATGCCAAGCTTTTTGTGATCAACCGTGAACAACCACGATTTCCAACCGGTAGTTGCAACAGGACGCTTCAACGCTCCAAGTGATGAACTTGGTGTCGCGCTTACCAACGCTTCTGTGCTGGTTATCGATCGCTCAATGATGGCCATGATTCTCCCTAATTACTTCAGCGTCAACAGGTAGGCGACAAGCTTTTCAATGTCTGACTCGGTGAGCCCAAGGTTTGGCATTCCGCGGTATTTGCCTCCCGTGCTTGCGAGCAAGGCAGGATTCGAATACATCGGCTTCATACCAGGAGCATTGCGCAACCAACCACGTAAATCAGTTTGATTCAAGCAGTCTTCACTTACGCCGCTCAAATATTTTGCACCGAATGATTCTGAATCGGCACCCCACACCTCTTTACGGCACGTCTTATTCAACAAATCGAATGTTGCGCCAGCAAACGTATTGCGGCTCATCAGGTGCGACAAGTTAGGCGCAGCACCCGAAACGATGTTTTCGTCTGGTGCGGCGATTACAGGAGTTCCATCTGCGCGCTTCATGCCGTTCACTTGGTGACATCGCGTGCACTGATTCATAAACACCGCTTCACCCTCTTTGGCAAGCGTGTTTTCTGCAGGCGAGGTGTATGGCTTCAACTGATTAGCCACCCATTTTGCGAAATCGGCTTTACTCAATGCAATTGCTTCCATGCGCATGTTGGCGTGCGAGAGACCGCAGAACTCGGTGCATTGACCCGCATAGATTCCTGGCTTGTCAGCTTCGATTCTGTTCAAGTGAACGCGACCCGGAACAGCATCGCGTTTACCGTTCAATGCAGGAATCCAGTACGAGTGAATAACGTCGCGGCTGGTTTCGCGCAACAACACTTTTGTACCTGCAGGGATAACTAATTGTCCAGAAGTGATAATTGGCTGCGTGATGCCATATTCATTTTGAACTGGATAGTCGTATTCCCACCACCACTGCTGACCAGTGACGTTGATAATCATTTCGGTGTCGCTGGTCTTTGCAAGATCAAATACTGTGCGGAACGTAAATACACCAACCACTGTCAAAATCAGTGCAGGAATAATAGTCAGGGTGATTTCGAGTGCTGGGTTACCGTGCGACTGATGCGGAATCGGTTGGCCCTTGTCGCGGAATTTGATGACGGCTGTGATTACTACCGCAGTAACAATGACACCGATAATTCCAGCCACCGCAAAAACTGGTTTCTGCAGGTTGTCAATAATTTTGGCGTTTGGCCCCTTTGGCTTCCACGTGTCCTGAGGTGCATTCGTTGCACAACCGGCAAGGAACATGGTGGTTGCAATACCGGAAACCGCTCCAATTACTCGACGACGCATACTGGCAAGCCTATTGACGCCATTGGTTTTGTGTTCAGTTGTGTTTTGGTGTCTCACGGCACAATCACCTCAATGCTTTGTCCGGCAAGTCCTGGAACGGTCAACGTGAACGGCTTTCCCGCTACTGCTGGCTTTGGAATGTTTAAGGTCAGCATTTGATCTGACCCCTGAGGAATGAGTTGGGTGCACTGCACCACATCTTCCTTCACACCATCAGTGACCATTTTGCTTCCCAAATTTGCAACCAATCGGTATTCCCCGTCGCTCTTGTTACGGAAAACAATGTTCGTTGGATTGGAACGTGGAACCGTGATGGACTGTTGTTCTCCTGCAATGCCCTGCACCGTTGCAATGAGCTTTCCGTCCACGAGATCAATATGTGCCGCCACGCTTGCCGAAGCCGACACACCGCCGAGTGGCAACTTGTCAAAGTATTCCGACTTTTCCGCACCACACTCTTGATGCACATAGTGACCCTCTTCTTGTGCAAGCACGAGTTCTTCACGGACACCCGCGCCCGCACCAGCAATTCCAGCTGCAACTATTCCCACAGCACCAATAACGCAAATTGCAGTAACCAACCCACGCTTCAAGTTTGGACGAATGGAAAACAACACACCGGAAGCAAGCACTAGCGAACCAAGAACAATAAATGCGGTTGCCCCAACGCTCTTATTCACCGCAAGGGTGATGCGTGAGAAAGAGAAAATGACCACTCCCAGACCCACCGCAGCAAGAACTGGAAATTCGATTGGGTTGAGCAGGCGCTTACGTAAGGACGCGTTATAGGAAACGTCACTTGATGCTCGTTCGGACCAGCTGAGCACGGTCCATTCAATAAGCGCAGCGAGTAGTGCAACAATTCCGAACAGCGTCACCACGGGTGACGTGATGGTTCCGACAAGCAACAACGTTGCACCAACTGCAGCGATCAACGGCCAAATAGATCCTGTTGGAGCAGCAGTTGATGCTGCAACACCATCTTCGTCTTTTGCACCATCACGGGTTGTGAGTGTCAAGGCAGTGAGCAAACCCGTGGCCACTACAAGCCCAAGCAATGCGGTTGCGCCGATAGCCGACTCACCAATCAAAAACATATAAATGGCAAATGAAATTGCTCCAAGGAAACTGATTCCGAAGAAGTATTTAGATCCAGTTGAAAACATTGCGCTACCTATTTCTGCACGTACACGACGAACCACAACGCAATAAACGCTGCAGTGAGGAAGTACCAAAACAATGCATGTGCAGTGACCACTGCGCGATCAGCAACTCGACCACCTAATACGCGGAATGCTGCAACGAATGAAAACCCCACTCCAGCGCAAATAAGCACAAGCATGGTTCCGGTAATCGCGTAAAACATGGTCTGATATGCGCCATCAGCAAGAACTGCTTCCATTTGTTTATAGATGGCTACTTGCGCATTGATCGCAGCAATACCTACGAGCCCCGTAATGAACAGTGCGAGCGTGGTGTGTTGTGAATCTTTGCGTGTTGCGGAATACACGGCCCATTGACCCATAATTGCCGCAATCACCATGGTGATGGCAAGCGTATTTGTTGCAACTTCTGGAATCTTGAGATCGGCAGGAAGCCAATCATGAATCATTTTCCCGCTATTACCAGCACGCAAAGGAGATGCATCGCGGAACTTAAACCACATGGCCAACATGCCAAACATCAACATGGTTCCTGCAGCTACAACTGAGCCCGTTGCAATAAATAGTGGGTGACGTGCAGCGGTTGTTGGACCTGCTGGCAATACGCGATCAACTGCGGTGGTCATTGTGCACCCCCATCAATCCAAGGATTTCCTGCAACGCGTTCTCCCGTTGCAAAACTTTTTACTGCAACAACAATTGCCGCTATGACGCACACTGCGAACAATGCATGCCCGGCTGCTGAAACCGTATTCCACAATTTTGCGGGACCCGAGTAGTCGAAATCCTTTATTGAATCTGCTTTCTGATCAGCAAAGCCGGCGATGTACATCGGAAGTGCAGCAAACACGGTTGCAACAAAACCAAGTGCGCCAATTCCAACCACAGCTTTTGCTGGCAACATACGTCCCCACAGAGTCGGACCCCAAAACGCAATAGCTGCCCACGCAACAAGCACTGTTCCGTAGCTGATGTAGACGAGCACGGCTTCTTCAAATACGGTTCCCGAAAGATTGGCACTCGAAATCAATTGCACGGCATTTCCAAGCATTGCGGTGAGGATCATTCCGCCACCAAGAAACGCGGGCACGAACGGTGCAATCATTTTGATGGAATCTGATTTCAATGCGAGTAATGCAAGACCAAGCACCACGACAACGCCAAGAATTGGTAGCAAATTAAACAGTGCGTATGGCACAAAGCTTTTTGCTTTGTCTGCCAAAGTTCCCGTCCATGCAAACCCATGCACATTTTGTGTAACGGATCCGAGAAGCGCAACAGAAATGAGTCCAACACCAATAAACACACCACCACGTAGCGGTTGAGTTCTGCGTGCAACTACTGGTGCAAGTTCAGCAAGTATTCCAATTGCCGGAATGATGTACAAAAACGTTTGTGGTTGGAACATTGACCAACCAAGCCATTTGATAATGCCCATATTTCCATCAAAGGCAATACGTGTGTAGTGGTGATCAACCGCGAGATAAATCAATGTTCCAAGCGCTACGGGAAGCGTGAGCACCAAGCTTGAAGATCCAATCAATGCAGACCACGAAAACGAAGGAATGTCAGCGAGGTCAGTGCCGGCGGTTCGTGCACTTAACACTGTTGCAACAACACTGACTGCGGAAGCAAGTAGTCCCACAATGACGAGCGCGAGACCCAAAAGATACAGGTCAACCATGTGTGCGTTTCCACCGCCTGGTCCACCGTTAGCGATAAGCGAACCGACAACTAATGAGCCACCAATTGCCCAAAGAAAGAAGCCCATCATGGCATTGCGAGCAAACATGACTGATCGCGATCCAACTTGAGTTGGTGCAATTGCAAGTGCGAGGCCAAGCATCAACGGAATCATCACGCCAAATGACGCGAGTGTCTTCGACGCAGCAAACAACTGCGTCATCATTCCTTCATTGAATGTCAGTGTTTTGCTGTCGATTCTCTCGAAACCCAGCAGAACACCAACTCCGACAAATGCGAGTAGCCAAAGTGCGGCAGTACCAATGAAGAGTCGACCGATTCGCTTGTGATCGGTGGTGGTGAGCCAAGCACCCACCGAACCCAGAAATCCGGAGTCGGCAGTGGCCTCGGCACCCAGTGTGGATGGCAGATTGACCGTGGTCATAACGAACTAGACACTAACAATGGCAGGGGCTTTCGCCCGACTTCCCTTCCTTGTGCAATAGTTCCTATCGAAATAAGACGTCCACTGTGAGCGCAACGAAAATTGCTGAGACGTAAGTAATGGAGAAGGTAAACAGTCGCATCGACCGCTTTTCCGAAGGGTCGCTTCCCAGCTGGGCAGCCCCAATGACAAAAGCCACGCCAAATACCAACGCTGTAACTCCATAAATCCATCCGAGTTCAGCAATAGGAATAAGGACGAGGGTGGAAATAGTGAGCAGCACGGCATAAACCGTCATCGACCGAACCGTTCGCTCTAGCGAGACCACTACAGGCATCATTGGCACGCCCGCTGCCTTGTAGTCGTCTG
This sequence comes from Ilumatobacteraceae bacterium, assembly GCA_023263695.1. Taxonomy (GTDB): domain Bacteria; phylum Actinomycetota; class Acidimicrobiia; order Acidimicrobiales; family Ilumatobacteraceae; genus UBA3006. Next base: position 15,817 of record JALQUZ010000010.1, on the reverse strand, counting down.
CATGTCGAATCGCCAACGCCCAAAAGTGTGGTGGTGTCCACAGGAAAATGACGACGAACAATACAACTGGTGCCCAGCCGAGCGAATTGGTAACTGCGGCCCAACCCACCAGCACCGGCATCGCCCCGGCTGCGCCACCTATCACGATGTTTTGTTTACTGGTGCGCTTTAACCACAGTGAATAAACAAATACATAAAACAATGTTGCGGTCACGGCCAAAACTGCTGCGAGCAGATTGGCTCCCGCCCACAACACAGCAAAAGCAACGATTTCGAGCGCAATTGCAAAAATCATTGCTGCTCGCGGCGTCAAAGCGCCCGTTACGAGCGGACGATTTTGCGTACGCACCATGAGCTTGTCAATGTCACGATCGATGTACATATTGATGGCGTTTGCTCCACCGGCAGCAAGCGTTCCGCCAACAAGGGTGACCACCATTAACTGGACTGACGGCCAGCCCTGATTCGCAAGCACCATCGTTGGCACGGTGGTGACGAGCAACAGTTCGACCACCCGCAATTTCATCAAAGCGATATATGAGCCGATTCGAGACGACGGCGCGCTACCACGTGATTTGTGACTGAAAAATCGCGATGGGATAACAGGTCGAACGTCGAGAGCCACAGGCTTAGGCTACGGCGCTTAAAGAGTTGCTACCAATCGGAGCAATGCCGTACGAGCAGAACACACCATGATTCACGGCAGAATGTCCATGTGCCAATACAACGATTGTCGAACACCGATGTGCGACCAATTGATGTGGTTGACCCCGGCACCGATATTGCGCCCGACACCGACCGCCCCTGGATTGTGCTCGTGTGGAATGACCCAATCAATTTGATGTCGTATGTGACTTTGGTCTTACAAAAATTATTTGGATACAGCCTGGAAAAAGCAACGGAATTAATGCTCGATGTCCACAACAAAGGGCGTGCTGTGGTTTCTTCCGGTACTCGCGAGCGCGCAGAATTTGATGTGTATCGACTTCACGAACACGGTTTGTGGGCAACGATGCAACGAGAGGACGCGTAATCGTGGCTCGAAAAAACAAAGGGCCTGTAACACGAATTGATGCGTCGTCGTACTCGCTCAACATTGACGCAAGTGACCGCACGACATTGAATGCTCTTCTTGATCAATTGCGAGATGTGTTAATGAATGATTCATCAAGCGACATTGCACGTCGTCTCTTTCCTGCTGCATATCACCAAGACGAACTGCACGAGCAGGAATATCAGCGACTCATGCGCGATGAATTGTTGTCATCGCGCCTCGCTTCGCTCTCGCTCACGTCAACTCTTCTTGAGCGCGAAACGTCTTCCGACAACATTGTGCTTACTGCCGACGAACTCGATGCACTGATGCGCTCCATCAACAATCTGCGACTCGTACTTGGCACCCTGCTCGATGTTGACGAGGATGAATTTGAAGCAGGCCTCAACGAAGACGACCCCGCATATGGCCAATATCAGCTGTATTCATATCTGGGTTGGCTTTTGGACTGGGTAGTGACTGTCCAAACCGAATTCAATTAACGGGGGGAATTAGCGGAGTCACTGGTAGATTTCTATGGCTCTTCCAACTGAATATTCGTCCATGCCCCCATCGTCTAGTGGCCTAGGACACCACCCTTTCAAGGTGGCGGCACGGGTTCGAATCCCGTTGGGGGTGCAAAAGTAGTACGTACATAAACACGATCAATCGTGAAGCGTTCATTGCGAACACTTTGCAACATTGGTCCCGTGGTGAAGTTGGAGTTCACGCCGCCCTGTCAAGGCGGAGGTCGCGGGTTCGAGTCCCGTCGGGACCGCTGAGTAGTGCTTGCACTTCTCAAGGTCGGGTAGCTCAGTAGGCAGAGCATGCGCCTGAAAAGCGCAGGGTCACCGGATCGACGCCGGTCCCGACCACAAGAGTTTGTTTAGTTGGAAGAGCAGTTACTCAGGGCGTATGCGCACGAGCGTCTCTTGCGCAATGGTTGCAATGTGTGTGCCGTCTTGCGCAAATACATAACCAGATGTGAGTCCACGTGCACCATTGAAATTCACACAACTCATTTCATACAAATGCCACTGTGAAGCAACCGATGGTCGATGAAACCACACGGTGTGATCCAGGCTTGCACTAAATCGTCGGCCTTCATTGCTTGCGCGCGTGATTTCAGGGATGCCTTCAATCACGCTTTCGTTTGGTAGGTCATCCGACAAATATGCGATGGTGCAGCGATTCAACAACTCGTTGCCTGATGGTAAATCTTTTGCGCGCAACCACGCAGCCACGTGTCCCGTTCCTTGTCTATTCACACCACGGACAGCAGTTGCTGGAATGGTTCGTCGTTCTAAAAATGTGCTCCACGATGATTCCTCAATGTCATCTGGACTCGGAAGATCGGGTTGCGGATGAACTAACTGTTCATTGATTGAATCTTCTTGTACTTGAAATGATGCTTCGAGATTCAAGATCGCGCCGTCCTGTTGACGGGCTACAACTCGACGCGTTGTAAAACTCTTCCCATCACGGATTCGATCCACTTCGTATCGAACAGGTTGAGTGTTGTCGCCGCGGCGAATGAAATATGCGCGCAACGAATGTGGGAGCAACTCGGGACTTACGGTGTACGCAGCTGCACGAAGCGCTTGCGCCACGATATGCCCACCGAACAGGCCTCCCCATGGGTATTCATGTCCTTCGCCAACGAATACATCTGGCCCATGCGGGGCTAGATCAAATAACTGTTCAAGGTTCACTGCAAAAACTTGTTGAAATTACTCAACCGTCAGAACAAACACGACTTCTTCCGAGACATGGCTTTCGATGTCGAACGTTCCTGCATTCGATGCAACAAATTCGATCACTGATTCTTGGCCTTTTGCCATTTCGCCAGTTGTTAGGTCGTACCCGTGGACATGAATTTCATCTGGACCATTTGGGTTAACAAAAGTAATACGCACTGATGAACCGAGTGGCACGGTTTGCATCTTGTCTGGTCCAGTGTTTTCGCCAACAATCAAGCTGATTTCAATAACGCTTCCTGCGGCCACTGCTGTATCTGTCGTTTCATTTGCAACTGTCGTGTCTGATGACGATGAGGACGAACATCCAGCAAGAAGCGCAATGGTTACGGACATACCAATAAGTATTTTTTTCATGATCCAAACTCAAATCCAAGGTCGGGGGCGATCAACATTGGAACATACGGTACATCAGCGTTACGTGCCATTTCGGCACAAGTTCCACCGCGATCAACTATTACTGAAATAAACGCGGGAATTGCACCAAACTCGCGAATAGCTTCTACTGCTTCGAAAATTGATGTCCCGCGTGTAACTGTGTCTTCCACAATTGCAACACGATCACCGGGTTGTAGTGCACCCGCGATACGTCCAGTTACACCATGATCTTTTGATTCCTTGCGCACGCTAAAACTTCGTAGGTTTCTTCCTCGTGTTGCACCAACGGCGGCAACACCAAAGGCGACTGGGTCGGCACCCATGGTGAGACCACCTATTGCATCAATGTCTGCCGGAAGAATTTCAAGAGCTACAGCGGCAACGAGCAAAATTCCATCTGGTCTACATGCAGTTTGTTTTGTATCTAGAAACCACGAACTTGCACGACCCGACTTCAATGTGAAGTTTCCTTTTTTCAGAGAATGAGTGAGCACATGCTCACGCAATGCTTCTCGCTGTGGGTCTAAACGTGGAAGATCACTCATTATGAATGTGCAATTCGCGCAGCGGCATCGAGTGTCTTGCTGGTGTGTGTCAGTGATCGGCGCAAGTCAAATGCATCGTCAAGTTGTTTACTCGACAGTTTTACGCGCGAGTCATTTTCTAACACCGTGCGCAATTGCTGACGTTGGCTCCATGCAGATGCGGCGTCTTCTTGCACGATTCGGTAAGCGTCATCGCGCGTCAGACCCGAATCAACGAGTGCAAGTAGTACGGGTTGCGAAAACACCACGCCAAAACTGCTTGACAGATTGTCCACCATACGTTGAGTATCTACTTCCAGGTTTGCAAGCAGCCTGGTCAGTCGTTTTGTCACGTAATACGCAAGCATTGCTGAATCGGGCAACACAATGCGTTCGGCCGAAGAATGCGAAATGTCTCGCTCATGCCATAAGGCAACATTTTGGAGACCGGTTTGCAAGTTTGAGCGGAGTACGCGCGATAGGCCCGTAAGCGTTTCTGCAGAAATCGGATTGCGCTTGTGTGGCATTGCGGAGCTGCCTTTTTGTCCCGGTTTGAAACCTTCACGAACTTCACCGACTTCGGTTCGTTGTAGATGTCGTAGCTCAACTGCGATTGCTTCGATGGTTGTCCCAAGCGACGCGCATGCCCACAAGAACTCTGCATGACGATCGCGCGCAACCACCTGTGTTGCGGGAACAGCTACTAAACCAAGAGCTTTAGCCACATGAGCTTCTACATCTGGGCTGATATTCGAATATGTTCCAACCGCACCAGACAACTTGCACACTGCAATGGCTTCACGCGCAGCGTGCATGCGAGATCGATCGCGATCTACCTGCAATGCCCAGAGCGCAACCTTTGCACCAAAGGTTGTTGGTTCGGCATGAATGCCATGCGTTCGACCAATCATCACGGTGTCTCGATGAGTTTGCGCCAACTCCTGCAGTTTTTCAATGAGTTCATTCATTGCGCCAAGTATGAGTTCTGCACCATCTTTCAACATCCAACACCAAGCCGTGTCAACAACATCGGTGCTTGTCAGTCCGTGATGGATCCACGCTCCTGCTGGCATTCCGATAGCTGCTTGCACCACGTCTACAAAAGCAGCCACGTCGTGATCTGTTACCAGTTCACGTTCGGCAACGTTGCGAACAAATGTGTCATCAACTAGAGGTGCTTTTGCGCGACATGTCTGTGCATCAGGTTGTGGAACTACCCCAAGTTTTGCTTGCGCTTCTGTAGCAAGTAGCTCAATTTCTAAATACCGCGCGAACTTAGAACGATCAGAAAAGATCTCAGCTATTTCAGGAAGTGAATATCGATCAATCATGCACGCACCACACATGAATCGCGTTCTGGCCCAACACCAATAATGCTCACTGGCACTCCCACGTATTTTTCAACAAGTTCAACGACGGCTTGTGCCTGAACGGGAAGTTGCTCATAATTACGACACGCTCGGATTTCCCGTTTCCAGCCTGGCAAGTCCACATATGTAGGTGTTATTTCGCCCAATAATTCGCTGTCATCAGGGTAACCGTCGAGCGGTGTTCCGTTAAGCGAATAACCAACGCAAATACGTACTTCGTCGAATGTGTCTAAGACATCAAGTTTGGTGAGCGCAATTTCCGTGAGCGAATTAATTCGCACAGCGTGGCGCAGCATCACCAAATCAAGCCAGCCCGGTCGACGGCGACGTCCGGTCACCGTTCCAAATTCGTGACCAATGTCAACAATTTTGTCTCCAAGTTCGCCAATGAGTTCAGTGGGAAATGGACCAGAACCAACTCGAGTGGTGTACGCCTTTGCAATACCAACCACGCGCGAAATGTGTCGCGGCCCAATTCCTGTTCCTGCACACGCACCACCTGCAGTTGGATTTGACGAAGTCACAAACGGATACGTTCCATGATCAAGATCGAGGAATGTTGCTTGAGCTCCCTCTAATAACACGTTTTCACCAGCTTCAATCGCTTTATGCAGTGCGTTCACCGTGTCTGCTACGTATGGCTGTAACCGTGTGCCAAGTTCGGTGAACTGAGTAACCATTGCTTCAACATCAAATGTTTCTCCACCAAGTGCAACAAGCATCTCTCGCGCCGCGGTTGCACGCTCGCGAACAAGTTGTGCAAATGCCGAGATGTCACGCACCATGCCAACTCGTAGTCCAACACGCAGGGCTTTGTCGGCATAGGCAGGCCCAATTCCCTTTAAGGTTGTTCCAATTTTTGCATCGCCCAATTTAGATTCATGCAATGCATCCAGTAGTTGGTGCCACGGAAAGATAAGTTGCGCCAAACTTGACACCATTAATTTGCTGCAGGAAATTCCACGGGTCTCAAGTGAATCGATTTCCTTAAATAGCGTTGGCAAATCCACCACCACGCCGTTACCAATTACGGGAGTGACATGTGGATACAACACACCGCTTGGAATAAGTTGTAACGCATATCGCTGATCACCAACAACAACGGTGTGTCCCGCATTGTGTCCTCCCTGATAGCGAACAACATGTGAATGTGTTTCGGCAAGGAGGTCAATGACTTTGGCCTTGCCCTCATCACCCCATTGGGTACCGACGACTACTGCTACGGGCATGCAACGCTCCTGAAGTTGTGGGGAACGTAATCAGATCATACTGCGCCCAGCACAAACCGCCTCTGCCGATTGGGCGGTTATGCCAGTTCGAGGCGTTGTGCCGAAATATTCAATTCACCATTCACCACGTCAACAACAATGGAGTCGCCTTCGCTGGCTTTACCCTCAAGAATGAGCAACGCTGCCGAGTCACCAATGGTCTTTTGAATCAATCGCTTCAAGGGTCTTGCGCCAAATTCGGCATCAAAGCCTTGTTCAGCAAGCATGATTCGTGCAGCCGGAGTAATGGCAAGCACAATGCGACGCTTTGCCAGCCTCTCGATGAGAAGCTCCAATTGAATGTCCACAATGGCGCCCATGTCGTCTTGAGTGAGGGTCCTAAAGCGCACGATTTCATCGATGCGATTCACGAATTCGGGTTTGAAATATTCAATCGGTTCGCCCTTTAAGTTGCTCGTCATGATCAGCACCGTATTAGTGAAATCAACTGTTCGACCTTGGCCGTCGGTGAGGCGACCATCATCAAGCAACTGCAGCAACACGTTGAACACTTCTGGATGAGCTTTCTCAATTTCATCAAGTAGAACCACGCTGTATGGACGACGTCTCACCGATTCGGTGAGCTGTCCGCCTTCTTCGTAGCCGATATACCCAGGTGGCGCTCCAATAAGCCGGCTCACAGCATGCTTTTCCATGTACTCCGACATATCAATTCGTACTAATGACTTTTCATCGTCAAACAGAAACTCAGCAAGTGCGCGCGCAAGTTCGGTTTTTCCGACACCAGTTGGTCCAAGAAACATAAATGAACCAATAGGTCGATTTTCATCTGATAATCCTGCGCGGCTGCGTCGAATGGCATTTGCTGTTGCCGTTACCGCTGCATCTTGACCAACCACTCGGCGGTGAAGCAAGTCTTCAAGGTGTACGAGTTTTTGCATCTCGCCCTCCAAGAGTTTTGTTACGGGAACACCTGTCCACTTCGCAACCACTTCAGCAATGTCTTCCGCGTCTACCTCTTCTTTCAGCATTCGGGTTGAAGACTGCAGCACATCTAGTTCCTGAGTGGCTTCTGTGATGCGTCGCTCAATTTCCGGAATGCGTCCATAACGAATTTCGGCAGCCTTCTCGAGATCGGTCTCGCGTTCTACTTGACCGCGCAAAGTTTCTAGTTCTTCTTTAAGTGAACGAATTGCGCTGATCGCTTGCTTCTCGGCATCCCAGTGCGCTTTCATGTCATTCGTCTGCTCTTGCAGTTCACTCAATTCTTCATTCAAGATTCGGAGGCGTTCTGTCGATGCCGAGTCTGATTCTTTTTCCAACGCAACTCTTTCAATTTCCAGTTGCAGAATTCGGCGATCAATAACATCAATTTCTGTTGGCAGCGAATCAATTTCAATTCTTAACTTGCTAGCTGCCTCGTCCATGAGGTCAATTGCTTTGTCGGGAAGAAATCGATTGGTGAGATACCTATTTGATAACACTGCAGCACTCACAATGGCATTGTCTTGAATACGAACGCCGTGATGCACTTCGTAGCGTTCTTTCAAACCGCGCAAAATGGCAATGGTGTCTTCGACCGTAGGTTCACCAACTAATACCTGCTGAAAGCGGCGTTCAAGCGCTGCGTCCTTTTCCACGTACTTGCGATATTCATCAAGAGTTGTCGCACCGATCATGCGTAGCTCGCCCCGGGCAAGCATCGGCTTAATCATGTTGCCGGCATCAATAGCTCCTTCTGCGCCGCCAGCTCCAACCAATGTATGAATTTCGTCGACGAACGAAATGATTTCGCCATTGGCATCAGTGATTTCTTTGAGCACTGCTTTCAATCGCTCTTCAAACTCTCCGCGATATTTTGCTCCAGCAAGCATCGCGCCGATATCGAGCGAGACAAGACGCTTGTTCTTTAGACCTTCCGGAACGTCGCCACTTGCAATACGCCGTGCAAGTCCTTCAACGATGGCTGTTTTGCCAACGCCAGGTTCACCAATGAGAACGGGATTGTTCTTCGTGCGACGCGACAGCACTTGGATCACGCGGCGAATTTCTTCGTCGCGACCAATGACAGGATCAATTTTCCCATCCTGCGCACGTTGTGTGAGGTCAACTCCGTATTTCTCTAGAGACTGAAACTGCTCCTCAGGGTTTTGTGAAGTAACCCGATGCGAGCCACGAACATCGCGTAATGCTTGCAGCATTTCTTCACCACTTACCCCTACACGCACATGCAATGCAAGAATCAAGTGCTCAACGGATAAATAATCGTCGTGCAAATCTTTTTGGCTTTGTTCTGCAGTTGCAAAAATTTGCGATAACTCTCTGCTCATACGCGGCTCGCTACCACCATGCGCACGCGGCATTGCGTTAACCGCCACTTGAGCTCGGTCGTGGAGCATGGAGGCAGCAATCCCAAGTTTCGCCAACAATGCGGGCACAACCGTGTCGGATTGACTAGTCAGCGCAACCAGAACGTGATCGGGAGTCAGTTCTGGGTTTGAGTTTGTTGTGGCCAACTGCATTGCTGCAGCAATAGCCTCATTGGTTTTTGTCGTCCATTTTTTTGGATCAACCATAATTACTTACCTCCTGTCTCTAAATATTGAGGGTGTGCGGCCGAACAAGGTGATGGCCTGTTGAAGAGGAACTAGTTCATTGCTTTCACGGCGATGACGCAAAGCAGAAGACAATTCGCTGCGCAATTGCTCTACTTCGTGACGCAGTCGAATGACTTCGGATTCAAGTTCAATAACTTGGCGAATACCTTCAAGGTTCATTCCCGTATTCGCAAGTTCGGCAATGCGCTGCAGTCTGCGAATGTCTGCATTGCTATAGCGGCGATTTCCACCACTGGTCCGTGCAGGTTGCAGAAGACCTCGGCGCTCGTAAATGCGCAGCGTTTGTGGGTGTACGCCAGCAATTTCTGCTGCTACCGAGATGACGTAAACGGCATGCGTTTCGCGTTCCATCACGAGCTCCGTTTCACTGAAGTAGCAAGTTGGATGATTCGATCTCGTGGCGAACCGGATGTTGCTTGCTGCAATGCTTCGACCGCTTGCCGCTCGTCTTCGTTCAATTCTGTTGGTACAGCTACATCTACGGTGACAATGAGGTCACCATGTTTCTTTGCAGATTCAATTCCCTTGTTCTTTACTCGATGTCGTGAGCCACTTTGTGTACCAGCTTTGAGACGCAATTTCACGGTTGACCCATCAAGCGTGGGAACGTCAATGTCTGCTCCTAATACTGCTTCACTGAACGAAATAGGAAGCCGAACCGTGAGGTTGTTTCCATCGCGAGCAAATACGGGATGCGCTGCAACATGGCACACCACAAATAGATCGCCTGCTGGCCCACCATTTTTTCCTGGTGCACCACGACCCTTCAGACGAATTTTTTGACCATCATCTACTCCGGCGGGAATACGCACGTTTACTTCACGCGGACGCATTTCCACACCCGTGCCACGGCACCCAACACATGGTGCTTCGATGATGTTTCCCCGACCATTGCATCGTTGGCATGGACTTGAAAATGCAAATACTCCTTGATTGTCATCAACCACTCCGCGACCGCGACATTGGCCGCATTGTTTAGGGGTGGTTCCTGGACGAGCGCCAGTCCCATGACAACTTGAACATTGCGATTCCGCAGTGAGATGAAGTGAGGTGGTGATGCCCTCAACAGCTTCGGCAAAGCCAAGAGAAAGCGTTGCTTCAATGTCGCCACCGCGTTGCGGACCTGCAGGATTTCGTCGTCGGCCGCCACCAAACATTTGGCCGAATAAGTCGCCAAGACCTTCGCCACCAAAATCGCTTTGATCAAATCGAAAACCACCAGCACCGCCGCCAAATGACGATGGTCCCTGTCGACGAACATCGTCATATTCTTTGCGCTTTACTTCGTCGCCCAACACCTCATAGGCAGCCGATACTTCTTTGAATTTTTCTTCTGCCGCTGCATTATTTGGGTTGGCGTCGGGGTGGTATTGGCGCGCAAGCTTGCGATACGCCTTGGTGATGTCTTTTGCGGCTGCAGTTTGTGCAACACCGAGCACCGCGTAGTAGTCCTTTTCAAACCACTCGCGTTGCATGATTACCCCTTGACCTTGACCATTGCTGCGCGCAGCACGCGGCCCTTCCAGCGATAACCCGTGCGCAGTACTTCAAGCACCACTGGTTCTGATCCATCGCCCTCTTCGTGCATCACCGCGTCAGCAAGTGCTGGATCAAATGGTTGGCCAGCCAAATCCAATGCTTCCAAGCCTTGCTTTTGCAATGCACCGATGAGTGCCGACCACACCTGCTCTACTCCTTCTACGCCGTGAGCAACTGCTGCTTCACATGCATCGAGTACCGGCAATAACTGTTCAACCAACTTGCCAAGTGCACGATCAAGTTCGTCACCCATTTGCGAAGCAGCGCGCTTGCGATAATTCTCGAAGTCCGCCTGTACTCGAAGTGCGATATCTTTGAATTCGTCGCGCTCTTTTACAACGTCTTCAATGGAAACTTCGCTTGTTGTCGACTCTTCAACCTGTGAGTCCTGCGTGGAGTCTGCGCTCGCAGACTCCACAACAGATTCGTCTGGAGATTCGCTCATGATGTCGTAGCCGTCGACTTATTTCTCGTCGACGATTTCGGCATCAACGATGTCGTCATCGCTGCCGGCTGCTTGGCCACTGGCCGATGTGCCTGCCGCATTGGTATCGCGTGCTGCTGCCTCGTACAACTTCTGGCTGAAGGCTTGGCTCGCGGTCATCAACTTTTCAGTTGCTCCTTTGATCGCTTCGTTATCTGAACCATTAAGAGCGGTTTTCAATTCGCTCAATGGGCCTTCAACGGCAGTGCGTTCCTCTTCAGTCACCTTTTCACCTTGTTCGCGCAACACCTTCTCGGTTTGATACACAAGCGAGTCTGCATTGTTACGAATTTCGGCTTCTTCACGACGCAAACGATCTTCTTCTGCGTGTGCTTCGGCGTCTTTCACCATCTTGTCGATGTCATCTTTATTTAATGACGATTGACCGGTGATGGTCATGGACTGTTCTTTGTTCGTTGCGCGATCTTTTGCCGATACGTGCACGATGCCGTTGGCGTCAATATCGAAGGTCACTTCAATTTGTGGCACACCACGTGGTGCGGGCGGCAAATCAACAAGCTGGAATTTGCCCAGCGTTTTGTTGTAGTTGGCCATCTCGCGCTCACCTTGCAAGACGTGAATTTCAACCGAAGGCTGCATGTCATCAGCAGTCGTAAACACTTCAGTTCGTCGCGTTGGGATCGTGGTGTTGCGTTCGATCAACTTGGTCATGACTCCACCCTTGGTTTCAATGCCAAGTGAGAGCGGAGTGACGTCAAGAAGCAATACGTCTTTTACGTCGCCGCGCAACACACCGGCCTGCACCGCTGCGCCAACTGCAACTACTTCGTCTGGGTTTACCGTGCGGTTTGGTTCTTTTCCAGTCATTGACTGCACAAGGTCTTGTACCGCAGGCATACGGGTAGAGCCGCCCACCAAGATGACGTGATTGATTTGACCTTTTGACAAGCCAGCATCAGTAATTGCTTGTTCGAATGGCTTGCGGCAACGCTCAATGAGGTCTGCAGTCATTTCCTGGAACTTTGAACGTGTCAATGTTTCATCCATGTGTAATGGACCAGCTGCCGTTGCTGTGATGAACGGCAAGTTGATTTGTGTCTGCTGAGTTTGCGACAACTCGATCTTTGCTTTTTCGGCAGCTTCTTTCAGGCGCTGAGTAGCCATACGGTCTGCGGCAAGATCAATTCCATGTGCAGATTTGAACTGTTGCACCATCCAATCAATGATTCGTTGGTCCCAGTCGTCACCACCAAGGTGCGTGTCACCATGGGTGCTCTTTACTTCAAACACTCCGTCACCAATTTCCAGAACACTCACGTCGAATGTTCCACCACCAAGGTCGAACACCAAAATGGTTTCGTCTTCGCTTCCCTTGTCGAGACCATAAGCAAGTGCTGCTGCAGTTGGTTCGTTAATAATTCGCAACACTTCAAGGCCAGCAATTTGCCCGGCTTCTTTTGTTGCGGTGCGCTGTGCGTCATCGAAATATGCAGGCACCGTGATAACGGCTTGCGTAACGGTGTCGCCCAAATATGCTTCGGCGTCGCGCTTCAACTTCATGAGTGTGCGCGCGCTGATTTCCTGTGGTGTGTATTGCTTGCCGTCGATGTCGTCGCTCTTCCAGTTTTCGCCCATGTGGCGCTTCACGCTGCGGAAGGTGCGGTCAGGGTTAGTAATGGCTTGACGCTTGGCCACTTCTCCCACCAAAACTTCGCCAGCTTTAGAAAAAGCCACTACGGAGGGGGTGGTGCGTGAACCTTCAGAGTTCGGGATGACAACTGGCTCGCCTGCTTCAAGGACTGCCACTACCGAGTTGGTGGTTCCAAGGTCGATTCCTACTGCTTTTGCCATGATGATTGCTCCTTAAATGGGTGTTGCTTTGGGGTGATGGCATAAATAATACGCGGCATAAACGAACTTGCCAACCCGTACACCACAAAACTTGAGTCATAAGCACTCAACATTTGTCACACCACAGAAATGGAGTCAATCACCGGCGAAAACCCCATTGCGCCTACCATCTACACCATGACCGGCACCCTTGTCCTCCTTCGCCATGGCCAAAGCACGTGGAATGAGCTGAATTTGTTTACGGGTTGGCACGATGTGGAACTGACCGAGCAGGGCGTGCGTGAAGCAAGCGCTGCAGGGGTCACCATGAAGGAATCGGGGTTGACGTTTGACATCGCCCACACCAGCCTGTTGCGCCGGGCCATGGAGACCAACAGACTTGCACTTTCTGCAATGGGTCTCGACATTCCCATTGAACGCTCGTGGCGACTGAATGAACGCCACTACGGAGCGCTGCAGGGTTTAGACAAAAAGGAAACCACGCTTCGCCATGGTGCCGAACAAACCATGATTTGGCGGCGCAGTTTCGATGTTCCGCCACCACCAGTTGATGCATCGAGTCCAGAGCATCCGGCAAATGACCCTCGATACCAGCAGCTTGTTTCCGAAGGTCTTGATGCCTCATTGCTTCCTGCTACTGAGTGCCTCGCTGACGTATTAGTACGTGTCTTGCCGTATTGGAACGACGTCATCACTCCTCAGTTGCAAGAGGAGAAAAATGTTCTCGTTACCGCCCACGGCAACTCGCTTCGTGCACTCGTGATGCACCTTGAGAACATTTCGCGCGATGACATTGTGGAATTCAATATTCCAACTGGAGTCCCCCGTCTTTATGAACTGTCTGACACTCTTACGGTGAAGTCGGTTCAATACATGGGGGACCAGGAGGCGATCGCGGCGGCGGCAGAAGCCGTGGCAAAACAGGCATCCGGCAAAGCCTGACCAGTCTTTGCTCACTCCCGCCTGCGGAGTAGCGTAAGTTGCGCATGAATACGACTAACGCAACTTCAGAGACCGCAACTGTAAAGCGCAAAGGTCTTAAGCCTTACCAACTGTCCATTGCTCTTGGCGTTGGAACTGCCACGTTCACCATGGTCTCGGGAGTTATTCCGCACCTCGTGCATTGGCACCATGATTCGCCAATTCAGCGAGAAGTATTCGAAGGCATTCCTGGTTATTTGCAAATTGCCTTCTACACCGTCATTCCCGCACTGTTGGTGTGGGGCTCGTTGCAGTTTGCTGATCGCATTCGCAACTGGGAGCGCGGCGCACCTGATCGCCGCAAGACAACGAAGAAGAACGTCAAACAACGCTTAGCTGACTACCGCGCCGGTGTGTACATGCGCACACTGCTTCGCGACAGCGCTGCCGGCCTCATGCACTCCATGATGTACTTCGGTTTCTTGGTGCTACTCGGTGTTACCACTGTTCTTGAAGTTGATCATCAATTGCCACCAGCGTTGAAGTTCTTGCACGGTGACGTGTACCGCGCATATGCAGCAGTTGGCGACATTGCAGGAATCGTGTTCACCACTGGTGTGATTTGGGCAATCATTCGCCGCTATGTACAGCGCCCGTACCGCATTCGTATTAAGTCCAAGCCTGAACACGCCATTGGTCTTGGTGTGTTGCTGGCAATTGGTGTATCCGGATTTGGATCAGAAATGTTCCGCATTGCTGAATCTCAAGCTGCTGGCATCAACATGGACCACGAAAAGTGGAGTGTGCTTGGTTACCCACTTGCACAACTCGTCAACGGCTGGTCGGAGTCGACGCTCAATACGTTGCACCAGGTGCTGTGGACATCGCACGTACTTGCGTTCATTGGTTTCTTGATCATCTTGCCGATCACTATGTTGCGCCACATGTTTACATCGCCATTGAACATGTACTTGAAAGATCGTGAGCGCCCAAAGGGTGCGATGAAGGCAATGCCAAACCTCACCGAAACTTCACTCGAAACGTTTGGTGCACATGTTGTTGAGGACTTCACCTGGAAACAACTCCTCGATCTCGATGCATGCACCATGTGTGGCCGTTGCACCAGCGTGTGCCCAGCACATGCAACTGGCAAACCACTTGACCCACGCGAAATTGTGTTGAAGAGCGGCGAAGTAATGGCCGCAACTGCAACCCATGCACGCGGAGGAAAAGTAACGCCTCCACTCAGCGTTGACAGTGAAATCACCATTTCTGCGAACTCATTGTTTGAGCGCATTTCAAGCGAAGAAATTTGGGCCTGCACATCGTGCAAGGCATGCGATGAAATCTGTCCAGTAAATATTGAAATTCTGGACAAGATCCTGGACATGCGTCGTTACCTCTCGCTTATGGAAAGCGATTTCCCTGCAGAGCTTGGCAACGCATACCGCGCAATGGAAAACCAAGGCAACCCGTGGGGAATGAGCCAGAGCGATCGTGGCGAATGGGCAAAAGACCTTGATGTCACCGTGCTCGACCCTGGTGCTGCATTCAACCACGAGTATTTGTACTGGGTTGGTTGCGCTGGAAGTTTCGACGACAAGAACAAGAAGGTCACGCAGTCTATGGCCAAATTGTTGAAGCGCGCCGGAATTGATGTGGCAATTCTTGGACCGAGCGAAATGTGCACCGGCGACAGTGCTCGCCGCAGTGGCAACGAATACCTCTTCCAAATGCTGGCAATGCCAAACATTGAAATGCTGAACGGCATGGGCGTGCGCAAAATCATTACGCAGTGCCCACACTGCTTCAACACACTTGCTAACGAGTACCCGCAGTTTGGTGGAACGTACGAAGTGATTCACCACTCGCAGTTGCTTGAACACCTCATCGATTCAGGCAAGCTTGACATCAGTGACGCAACACTTGAAGAACGCATCACGTATCACGACTCGTGTTACCTCGGTCGTCACAACGACGTGTACATGGCACCTCGAAACGTTGTTGCATCCATTAAGGGTGTTGACGTTGTGGAAATGCCACGCAACGGCACGAAGGGTATGTGCTGTGGTGCTGGTGGAGCCCGCATGTGGATGGAAGAAACCATCGGAACCAAGGTGAACGACGAGCGCGCTGCTGAAGCGATTTCAAC
>JALQUZ010000109.1 GCA_023263695.1 Ilumatobacteraceae bacterium | reverse complement strand
CAGGGCCATGGCTGTCGTAGTCATGGCCAATCCCGGTTCGGAAACTTTCCGGCATGTTGTTTAATGCGGCCATAGTTTGTGGCAGGCGATGGAACATACCCATTCCAAATGCAGGACTGTTCGGATCGGCTAGTACGGCTACTTGTTCTGGCGAAAGAAAAAACTGATCATCATCAATAGATGGTGATTCAGTTGGAGTGTTTGTCGTTGAAATAAGTCGAGCAGAGGCTTGGTTGTAAGCCCACTCGCGAACCCAGCGCTCATTCAATTCGGTGGCGCGAGCAAGTTGAGCCGTGGTTAATGGCTGCGCAGACTTGGCAAGTGCTGCATACAGCCCAAGTTGGTCGCCCAAATGCACCATTCCCGAAGTAACGGCTCCTTCAAGCTTGGTGAATAGAAGGAACGAAAACATCTTGAGTTTGTCGGGGTCAATGGTGCTCATACTCAATAGAACCTAGTGCTTTTGCCTGACCGCAATTTCAGTGGGTTGTAGGGCAAACTAGATACATGAATTGGAAAAAAATCGTCGGTGTAATCGCAATTGTTGTTCTAGCAATGATGGTGTTTCGTGGATGCGGCGGTGGCCGGGGATTGATGCACGATCATGACGAAATACATGGTGGATCTAATTCCGCCCAAGGTGTAACCGTGCAGGCCACTGGAACCGTAAAAGTTGTTCCCGATGGAGTGAGTTTTAATTTCGCAGTCTCGGTGTTGGCACAGTCCTCTGAAATCGCAATGTCTGATGCAAGCGCAACTGCTGAAAAAGTTCGCGCAGCACTCGATGCGGCAGGTGTTGCAAAAGATGACATCGCAACTCAGAACGTCAGCGTGTATCCGGAGTACTTGTCGAGTTCTACGGGAACTCAAACGCTCAGCGGGTATCGCGCACAACAAGTTTTCACTGTCACATTGCGCGATACAGGCAAGGCCGGAGAAGTTGTAGATGCTGTTATTTCAGCCGGTGGAAATTCGCTTCAGGTGTACGGAGTGACACCTACATTGCTTGACACAGACGCTGCGGTTGCGCAGGCTCGTGAAGCAGCAATGAAGAGCGCCAAAGCCAAAGCAAAGGACTATGCAAGTTTGATTGATGCTGGTCTTGGTTCGGTGGTGTACGTAAACGAAATTGCTTCGCCAAGTTCACCGGTGCCGATGTTGGCAGGCGATTCAGCAACTGCATCAGCGCCAATGGAAAAAACAGTCATCAACCTGGGAACTCAAGAAGTTTCAGTGTCGGTTGAAGTTCGCTGGAGCTTGAACTAAGTAGTTAAATGAAGGCACATCACGGTGTGCGCAATGCCATTGAGTTCAGTTTCTCGAAGTGGTTTCCAACCTTTATTGGCGTACCACTGTTGCTGGTCGCTGGTGTAGAGGTACAGAGCAGCGTGCCCTAACTGATGTGCTCGCTGCACAATGCGTTGAACAATTGTTGAAGCAACACCTTGTGCGCGGTTGCTTGGCACAGTAAGTACAGCGGCAAGCCATGGGCCAGGTTCTGGTGCGTTTGGCAATTCGTCGTC
>JALQUZ010000108.1 GCA_023263695.1 Ilumatobacteraceae bacterium | reverse complement strand
GGATGGGCAATTTTTTCACGACTCTCTCGCCGCGTCGCCGAAGAGCTGTAAAAACCGCTACTGAATAGTCCAGGTAGATGGAATAGACACCAGTCCATCTTCAAATAAGTGCTCTTGGTGCACATCGAAGCGAACCCAGTTCTGACAATGGTCGTATTCAGTTGTGCCAGTCGAGTCCGTGCACGCTGCAGATAGGTAATAGGTGCCTTCAAGCAATGGAACGTGGGCAAGCGATACGCGCATTGTTGTTGGTTCGGCCAAGGCTCGAATAGGTGGTCGTGCGGTTTGTGACGTAGTTGACCACACCGTTTCGCCACCAATTTTGGCAATGGAAACCTTGATAATTGGTGAAACCAGTCGCGCTTGTGGCGTGATCGCCAATTCGATGCTGGCTGAATCTTGTGTATTGATGCGCTCTACGGAGTGGCCATTTTCATTCAGTAATCGAATGGTATTGAAGTGTGCCTCGCCGGTTCCCCAGCGTTCACGGAAATCGGCGTCCCGTTCGGTGTGTGTGGCGTAGCTTTCGCCTGTGTATGCAGCGATGACATCAGCAGATGGCCCACGCATTTTCAACTTTCCTTTTTCCAACCAAATCACTTCTTGGCACATGTTCTGCATGGCTGCAAGACCATGGCTGACCACGATGATGGTTTTACCATCTCTGCGGAATTCTTCAATCTTTTCCGAACTCTTACGCTGGAAGGCCTGGTCTCCAACACCAAGAACTTCATCGATTAGCAATACTTCTGGCTCAACATGAGTTGCAATGGAAAAACCAAGTCGAACAGTCATGCCCGATGAAAAGTTTTTTACTGGTGTGTCAATGAAGCGTTCTAGACCTGCAAATTCAACAATGCTGTCGAATTGTTGGGCGATGTCTTTTTGTGACATGCCAAGAATGGCGCCGTTCAAAAACACGTTTTCGCGGCCGGACAATTCAGGATGAAACCCTGCACCAAGCTCGAGTAGTCCGGCAATTTTTCCGCGTACGGCAATTCGGCCACGCTCTGGGCGATAAATACCCATGAGGCACTTCAGCATGGTGCTCTTGCCTGATCCGTTTGATCCAATTATTCCGAAGGTGGCGCTTTCCTCTACATCAAAGGAAACATCGTTAAGAGCCCAGAATTCTTCAAAACGAGCGCGCCTGCCGCGAAGCAGAGCGGCTTTGATGTACCTGTTTCGCTCGTGATAGAGACGAAAGTTTTTTGATACCGAGTCAACGGTAATCACAGGTTCAGACATGCGTTCTTATTTTAGCGACTTGATGCTCGTGAATAGCGGCTACGCATGTTATTGATCTGAGCACGAAGGTTTGCTGGAAGGACTTTGGCATCCCAGTTGATAATCAACGAATCTGCATGCGCAAGGTAATACTCAAGTTCTTCATTGGGAACAGCTGAGTTTTCATACCATGGCATGTGACGCGCCACATATGGTGGAGTGCAACGCAAAGCACGATGATTGAGATGACCTTCACCTGGTCGATACATCGCGAATGTGGTGTCAATTGGAGAATAGAAAAATCCTGGATATCGCTCGTCGAGCCACCATTGCGATTCCCACTTCACGACGTCAGAAGCG
>JALQUZ010000107.1 GCA_023263695.1 Ilumatobacteraceae bacterium | reverse complement strand
CGAGCCTTTAACGAATTCACGTTCCACGTAGCGATAAGCACGTGAACAAACTACTTCTTCTTAGCCGTTGCCTTACGAGTTGGCGCAGGTTGACGCACCGGCTGTTGCTGTGGGCGTTTCTTTTTCTTCTTGGCTTTGGTAGGCGTGCTGGTTGGTGCAGTGGCCTTTTTGGCTGGCGTCTTCATTGGTGTAACCGTGCCCACAATGGCGACGTCGATGCTGCGGCGCGATGCCACAAAACTGTCGACAACTAGTTGCACGGTTTGGCCAATTTTTACGTGCTCGCGCGCACTGCGCGGTGCTGGTGTGGCCATAAGGCGAAGTGGCAAGTAACCGCGAACGTCGCCAATTTTTACGTACACACCATGTGCGGAATATTGATCGACAACACCTTTCACTTTGCTCCCAACCGGATACTTCTCGACAAATTCAAGAAACGGTGTGAGCTCGTTGATGGTTGCAGCTTTTGGTTTTGCAGAAAGTTTTGGTGCAACAATTTTTGCGGCTTGCGGTTTCGATGCAGGTGCTTGCGGTTTCGCTGCAGGAAGTTTTGCAGCAGGCGGCGGAGCTTTTGGAATAGGCATTGGCCTGTTTGCTTCGCGACTTGCTTTCTTCACCGACTTCGTTGCCGACGGACGCACAGGCAAGCGTTCGATAAACACCCATCCAACGTTTGGCACTGGCTTGCCACCAATTAATCGACCAGCGTTGAACAGCCACGGGTATTGCTCATGAAATTCTTGATAGCTGTCATTCGACAAAATGCTGGCGCCAATTTTTTCGGCGATGGTAAGTACGAATCCGTCGCCGCGGCCTACTGCCCCGGCAGGCGGCGCAACGAGTTCGTTGTTGTTAATGGCGCTGTTGAACTCGGACACTTCGCGTTTGTCGATGCGATGACCAAACGTGGCGTCTACTACCACCGTTATTTTGGTGTTCGGAAACTCGTTCATGAACGACAGCACTGCTTCGTTCAACTGCTTCAGGCTGGGCGCAGTTCGGCCTTCGGTCGCCACATTCGACCCGTCCACCACCACATGCTTTGGCCCAGTTTTTGCCACGGGGTTAGTCAACCAGCCAAGGGGGCTCGGCGTGGTGATGCCTTACCCCGTACGCTCAATGCGTGCTTAGGGCTGTGTTTTTTGATTTCGGTGGGGTCATTTTGTCGAGCCCCTTTGAGGCATTTAACCATTACGAGGACGCCAAGGGCCTGCCGGCCAACTTCATTCGCTCGGTGAATTCGGTGAACCCCGACAACAACGCGTGGGCCAAATTGGAACGCAGCGACATTTCACCCATTGAATTTGATGAGGTTTTTGCGCGCGAAAGCGAAGCACTGGGGCACCGCGTGCCAGGTGCCGACGTGTTGAGTTTGTTGCACGGCGAAATTCGCCCCGACATGGTGCACGCATTAGACCGCATTAACGAAGCCGGATACGTGCTGGCGTGTTTGACGAACAATGTGTTGTCGGATCAGCCGGTTGCAGATAATGAGGTTGATCGGCTGCGCCAGGACGAACTGCGCGCAGTGCTTGCGCGATTTAGTGCGGTGATTGAAAGCAGTAAAGTTGGCGTGCGCAAACCCGAAACACGGTTTT
>JALQUZ010000106.1 GCA_023263695.1 Ilumatobacteraceae bacterium | reverse complement strand
AATCGAAGCATGTGACTTTCGGCATCTGGATTGTTCCGACGACCAGTCGGCCCGCCCCAATGCTGCAACACGTCGACTCCTTTTTGAACATCTATTAAGAGCAGGGCAGTTTCTTTTCCGAACTTGTTAATCATGCGTCAACTTTATTGTCACTTGTCTCGCTTGGTACGATACAGGCGTGGAAAATGCTGAATTCAACGCGTTGTACGAGCGTACGAATAAGCAGATTTCGCAGTATGTTTTTCGCCGGATTTCTTTTGATGTCGAAGATGTAGTTGACGATATTTACACCACAGCATGGCGAAAGCGCGAATATTTGCCTGCAAATGATGAAGAAGCCCTGTTGTGGCTGTACGCAGTTGGACGCAAGGTCATTGCAAATAGGGTTCGATGGAAAGTTCGCCTTGACCGGTTTAATAAGTTAAATAATCCATTGGTTGCTGCAGAAACTAGTAGTGGAAGCCCGCGAGATAATTGGGTTCAGGAAGCACTAATTGCGATGCCCACCATTCAGAGAGAAGCATTGATGCTGGTTGAGTGGGACGGTTTGTCTATTGCTGAAGCAGCCGTAGTACTTGGAGTTCCCGGAACTACGTTGACGAAACGTTTGCACACTGCAAGGGAAGTATTTGCACAGAGTTACTCGGTAATTGAGGAAAGAGAAAAGTAACGAGTTTCTTGCGGAATGCGAAGTGCCAACGGAATCACGTCTAGTGCTCCCGAGCCTTTATGTCGCCATGAGAACAAGATTTTTCCAGTGTTATCAACGGGTGAGTAGGTCCAAACTTGTTTACGCAAGTCAATTCGCACGGTTTGAGTAATGTCTGGTGTATTGCTGTCGTATACCTGAACAGTCACTTTTGAGCCTATTTTCTCCATTGCTATTGGCAAAACCGTGTGACCAACATTCTGAAAGTACATTCCGAGAGTAGATGTTGACCCTCGCGAAATTCCTTGTCGGATTTCACCAATAAGTTGGGATGGCTTCAACGCTCGCGACTGCTTACTTTTTGCGGCGACCGTAGGAAGCATTTGAGTCGCCCACCAAAAGTCAATATTCTGACTCACGGCTTCTGCTGACACTTGCGAAGCGGGAGTTCCTCCATCAGCATGAATTTTCGCAGCCAACACAGTGAGGCCTTCGCAACGGCCAGTCGCGAGTTGGTCTTCAACTTGAGCAGCAAATTGTTCAGCAGACTGAAGCGGAATACAAGGGTCGTTTGACGAAGCATTTGTGCAAATTGAGGGTCGACCAAATAGTTGAATGAGTAATTGGACGCCAGTTCCGCGTTGTGGGTTGGATGTCCAGTTAGCAAACGAAAAACCGTCACGTTGGGGAAGAAATCCAGAACTCACTCGGAATGAGGGTGATTGCTCAATTTGTTTTGCCGCAACTGTGCCAGGTGTACTTGCGAGTACGACAAATACAGCCATGCCAACTGCAACATGACGACATTTGCCACTGCGTACTTTCACCTGTAACTCCTTTTTGGACGCGTAGAAACAAGGGTGGGTAATCCCTTGTTGTGTGAGGGCTATCAGCCTAGATCAACTTATATCCCTCACTGCTACGTGGAGTCGAGACTCCTCTGGTTATCGCTGTATAGATCGGCAGATCTAGAACACTCTTTATACAAATTAGGGATAACCCTCAAGCGTCGAGTACCAACGTCATTATTTGAGGGAAGTCAATTGCTCATTGCTGACATCTTGCTTATTGAATGCAGCACTTAGGAGCACTCCT
>JALQUZ010000105.1 GCA_023263695.1 Ilumatobacteraceae bacterium | reverse complement strand
CTGGAAACTCCAACCACCGGTTGTCTTTGGAACGCGAATTTCTACGAGCATCTCATCTGGCGCAAGTGCGCTTTCGAGGAAGCCTTTGTAGAAATCTGTTGCAGCAATTTCGCGCTGACCATTAGGTCCTTGCGCAACATACGTTGCACCAAGCGCAAGTGTTGTTGCCGGAAGGTCACTTGCCGAGTCGGCGTGGGCGAGTGATCCACCAATGGTTCCGCGATGGCGAACTTGTGCATCGCCAACATGACTTGCTGCATGAGCAAGCAGCGGCACGTGTTGTTTCACAATGTCAGACTTCTCCACGTCCATGTGGCGTGTGAGCGCGCCAATGGCAATGTGATCACCGGCGTCATTGATATACGACAAGTCGGTAATGCGACCAATGTCAATCAACATGCTTGGTTGGGCCAAGCGAAGTTTCATCAATGGAATCAGGCTGTGGCCACCGGCAAGGAGCTTGGCTTCGTCGCCGTATTCGCCAATGAGGGAAATCGCTTCCGCTGCTGACGATGCGCGCTTGAGATCAAATTGTGCAGGAATCATGATCGGTCCTTATTTTTTAGCCGCTGCAAGAACGGATTGAACGATGTTGTGATAACCAGTGCAACGGCACAGGTTGCCTTCAAGACCGATGCGAATGTCATCTTCAGTTGGGTTTGCATTTTCATTCAGCAAACCAACTGCAGCCATCACCATTCCAGGTGTGCAGAAACCACATTGCAAGCCGTGGTTTTCCATGAATGCCTGTTGCATAGGGTGCATCACACCGTCTTTGCTCATGCCTTCAATAGTGGTCACGGTGCAACCATCGGCCTGCGCGGCCAAAATGGTGCAGCTCTTCACCGCTTCGCCATTCAGGTGAACAGTGCATGCTCCACAACTTGACGTGTCGCAACCAACATTGGTTCCGGTGAGTTGTAGTGTTTCGCGAATGTAGTGAACTAAGAGTGTGCGTGGTTCAACGTCATGCTCCGTCGCTTTTCCGTTGACAGTAATGCTGACTTTCATGAGTTTCCCTGTGCTTTCTGCTTTTGAATTTCTGACCACACGCGTTCTGCGGTAGTTGGCATATCGATATGACGAACTCCAAGGTGGGCGAGGGCATCAATCACTGCAGATTGCACCGCAGGAGTTGAACCAATCGTTCCCGATTCACCGATGCCCTTTGCACCAAGTGGGTTGCGTGGCGTTGGGGTTTCCATGTGGATTACTTCAAAGCTTGGAAGCTCGGCTGCAGAGATGAACGCGTAGTCAGCAAAGTTTGACGTAATTGGGTTTCCGTCACCGTCATAGCGAACCTCTTCAAGCAAAGCTTGCGCAGCACCCTGAGCAATTCCGCCGTGAATTTGTCCTTCAAGCAGTAATGGGTTCAAAACTTTTCCTGCGTCATCGCATGCCACGTGTCGCAGCATTTTTACTTGACCGGTTTCGGTGTCAACCTCCACAACGGAAACGTGAGCTCCGAATGGAAACGTTGCGCCTTGTGAGACAAAGTCAGTTTCCTGAATGAGACCTCCATCTTTTGCCAGCGCTATGGACAAATCTGCCCACGATTTGGCAACTGCTGGTGTTCCAGCAACGTGGAACGCTGCGGCTGCTTTGTCGAACACCACATCTTCTTCGTTTGCTTCAAGTAGGCGAGCTGCATGTTTGCGAGCTTGCTCAACAAGTTCGCCAGCTGCAATGTGTACGGCAGCGCCACCTTGCTGAAGCGAACGCGAACCCATGGTTCCGCCGCCCTTTGGCACGAGGTCGGTATCGCCCCAGACAACGTCAATCTTGTCCATCGGTATTCCCGTTGTGTCGGACGCAATCATTGCCCATGAAGTGA
>JALQUZ010000104.1 GCA_023263695.1 Ilumatobacteraceae bacterium | reverse complement strand
TCTCCCGGCTGATACAGGGTTTGCAAACTATGACCCAAGCAACGAGTGCAACATGATTACTGACATGAAAGAGGTCGATGTCCATTCTTTTATGACACTTCTTTCCGGTAGTGCAGACGACCCAAGGCTACAGGGCGGGACATTAAACACGTTAGTAGGAAAGTAATGAACCTACAGGAATTTGAGCAGTATTGCAAGCAACGGGACATAGAATATCATCCTGAGTTATTTCAAAAGTATGAGGATGAATTCTTCAAGTTCGTTGGTGGAAAGTTGAATGTTTCCTATAACTGCCTCGATCGACATGTAATTGCCGGAAACGGAAGCAAGGTTGCGTTTTTCTGGGAAGGCGAGCCAGGTGACAGCCGAGTAGTTACGTATGCGGAGCTTCTGGATGAAGTTCAGAATTTCGCAAACGTTTTGAAGTCGTTGGGCGTAGAAAAAGGCGACAGGGTAAATATTTATTTGCCGATGATTCCTGAAGCGGCAGTTGCGATGCTGGCATGTGCACGAATTGGAGCAGCACATAGCGTTGTTTTCGGAGGTTTTTCTTCGCAGGCACTTGCTGACCGTATTAACGATGCTGAAGCAAAAGTGTTGATTACTGCAGATGGTGGCTGGCGTCGAGGTGAAGTATTCCCGCTGAAGTCTCAGGCAGACGATGCAGTGAAACTCACGAGCACGATTGAGCATGTTGTGGTGGTGAAGCGTGGGGGAAACGACGTTGCTATGCAGGCTGGTCGTGATCACTGGTATCACGAGCTGATGGAAACTGCAGATGCAACATGCGCTGCAGAACCAATGGACTCAGAGCAGTTGCTGTTTTTGCTGTACACCTCGGGAACAACCGGGAAGCCAAAGGGCATCATGCACACCACAGGCGGGTATCTCACCCATGTTGCATACACCTTTAAATATGTGTTTGATCACAAACCAGAGACTGACATTTTTTGGTGTACAGCCGATGTTGGTTGGGTAACTGGACATAGTTACATCGTGTACGGACCACTTGCTAACGGCGCGACGCAAGTGATGTACGAAGGTGTTCCAAACTTTCCCGCCAATGACCGCATGTGGTCAATTATTGAAAAATACAAAGCAACAATTTTTTATACAGCACCAACTGCAATTCGTACATTCATGAAATGGGGAACACAGGAACCAGCCAAGCACGATTTATCGTCGCTTCGTTTAATGGGGAGTGTTGGCGAACCGATTAACCCAGAAGCTTGGATGTGGTATCACGAACACATTGGTGGTGGGAATTGTCCAATCGTGGATACGTGGTGGCAAACCGAAACTGGTGGAATCATGATTGCGCCGCTTCCTGGTACAACAGTGACGAAACCTGGTTCTGCAACGCGGCCGTTGCCGGGTATTGGTGCTGAGCTTGTTGATGAACTGGGTAATCCAGTAATTAAAGGCGGCGGCTATTTAACGCTCACCAAACCATGGCCGGGAATGTTGCGTGGCATTTGGGGCGACCAAAAGCGCTATCGGGAGACGTATTGGAGTCGCTTTAGCAATCGATACTTTGCAGGTGACGGAGCAAAGCTGGATGACGACGGGTACTTGTGGCTGCTTGGTCGCGTAGACGATGTGATGAACGTTTCAGGACATCGCATTAGTACGACAGAAGTCGAATCTGCACTGGTGTCGCACCCATCAGTTGCGGAAGCCGCAGTTGTTGGTGCAAATGACGCAACAACAGGGCAGGCGATTATCGCTTACGTGACTCTGCGCGGTGGTTTAGAAGTAGACCAGAAGGTATTGCGGGACCATGTGGCACAAGAAATCGGTGCAATTGCCAAACCGAAAACGATTTATTTCACGCCTGATTTGCCTAAAACTCGAAGCGGAAAAATTATGCGCCGGCTGTTGCGCGATGTTGCAGAAGGTCGCA
>JALQUZ010000103.1 GCA_023263695.1 Ilumatobacteraceae bacterium | reverse complement strand
CATGCATAACGAAGCAACCTGGACCTGGATCCTGCTGGGATTCGAATTTGTCGGCATCTCCGGCATGTGGTTGGTCGGCGCCCGCAAATGGTGGGGCTGGGGCATGGTGCTGTGCGGTTCAGCCCCGTGGCTGGTGTACGCAATTGTGTTTAACAAGCCTGGCTTTATCGCCATGAGCTGTATATGGATTACGACTCACAGTCGCAACATGATCATGTGGCGTAAAAACGCTCAGCAACCACCGGCAACGGCAGGAATAATGGACACGGTCTCGCCTGCTGGAACTTTTGTGTTCAGCCCATCGAGGTAACGAACATCGTCGTCTGACACGAATATGTTCACAAACTTGTGCAGGTTTCCTGCATCGTCGAACAAGCGGTCAGAAAAGCCAGGGTGAATAGCGTTCAGCGCTGCAAGAACTTCTGCGAGCGTGTTTCCTTCAACTGAAACGGTTGATGCGCCACCGGAAAGTGGTCGAAGTGTGGTGGGAATGCGAATAGTTACGGCCATGGAATAAACCCTACCGTCAAGGTCGGGAATTCGTTACACCGTTCTCCATGAAACGTATTCGGCAAGCGTGATCAGTTCGTCACGCACCGATTGCGCAAACGGCACAAGTTGCACCGCAGCAATGGCCTCATCGGTCAAGCGAGTAATCACAGATTCAAGTTCATCAAGCGCACCTGTTTCGCGAATCACTTCTTGCACTCGTGCAATTTGTGCTGGCGTTAAATCTTGATTGCCTACTAACTGCAGTTCTTTCAACTGAGCAGCATTTGCACGCGCGGTGGCAATTGCCATCAGCGGTGTTGGCTTTCCTTCACGCAAGTCGTCACCTACTGGTTTGCCAGTTATTGCCGTGTCGCCAAATGCGCCAAGCACGTCGTCGCGCATTTGAAATGCATCACCAAGCGGCAAACCATACGTGGATAGCAAGGGAATCAATTCATCGCCGCGCGTTCGCGCAGCAAGTAATGCACCTAAATGCAACGGTCGTTCAATGGTGTACTTGCCACTCTTATACCGACAAATACGTTCGGCTTTTTCGCGACGGCGTTCATTCATTGCCGAACCCAACATGTCGAGGTATTGGCCAAAGTTCAATTCAATGCGCAACTCATTCCAAATAGTCCACGCTTGCGGCGATGCATTACGCATCAACTGATCGGAATACACATACGCCAAGTCGCCCACCAAAATGGCAACGCCATCGCCAAACCTGCGCGACTCGCCTGCCAATTTGTTTGAACCGTGACTGGCTTCAAACTTTGCGTTCGTTGTTGGTTCGCCGCGGCGGGTGAGCGAACCATCCATGACGTCGTCGTGAAACAGGGCAAACGCATGCAACAGTTCAAGTGCTGCACCGGCATCAATGACTAACTCATCGGTTGGGTCACCACCTGCGCCAACAAAACCCCAGAAGCAAAACGCCGGACGCAACCGTTTGCCTCCGGCAAGCACCAGCCGCGCAATTTCATCAATGGGTGGAACCAGGTCGGCATCCACCTTCGCCCAACGCTCGCGCTCTACGGCAAGCAGTGCCTCTAGACGCGTATCTACGCGAGAGGCAACATCTAAGAGAGATTGTGGCGCGGCGTGCACGGGTTCAGGTTAGGGGGTTCTATGCGCGATATTTAGTCGGCATCAATTTGTGCAACAACTTCTTCAATACGAAGTTTTGCATTGCCAATTCGGTCGCGGCACAGCTCAATCAATTCCGATGCACGCTTCACATGTTCGGCAAGCACACCCACATCGACGTCGTTGCTTTCCAGTTCGTCCAGAATGGATTCCAATTCGCCAATCGCCTCGGCGTAACCCGTGGTCTCATCCACTGCTTTTGCTGCTTTTTTCGTTGCCATGTGCCTTGACCTTCTTTATGAATTGACCGTACTTGAAATAGTTCCGTCG
>JALQUZ010000102.1 GCA_023263695.1 Ilumatobacteraceae bacterium | reverse complement strand
AGTGACTGAATTGATGTAAAATATCCATTATGAATATACTCCCAGATAAGGGGGTAATCATTTGTCGTGTACCTACGGATCAAAAGGTTGTAGGTTCGACTCCTGCCGGGTGCACCAATGAAGCGTGCGGACATTCAAGGATTGCGTGCAGTTGCCGTGATTCTTGTCCTGTTGTTTCACTTTGAAACCAGGCTTAAGGGCGGGTATCTCGGAGTTGACATGTTTTTTGTCATTTCTGGGTTTGTCATTGCATCATCAACCCTGCGCGAAATTGATCGCACCAACACGTTTTCGTGGAGCTCATTTCTTCATCGTCGGGTGAGGAGATTGCTACCAGGCATTGCTGTAGTTGCAAGTGCAACTGCACTTTTATCAATGCTGTTGCTCAGCCCATTTGGTCCGCAAAAAGAAACTGCAAAAATGTTGCTCAGTGCAGCTTCGTATACCTCAAATTTTATATTGATGCCACAGAATTATTTTTCTCTTGATCCAAAGGCAAATCCACTGCTCCATTTATGGTCGCTGGCAGTTGAAGAACAGTTCTATTTTGTTTGGCCACTAGCGGTGCTGATTCTCGTTGGTCTTCGGAAGCGTCTCCATTCACATGTTGTGAAGGTCACAGTTTGGTCAGCGGTTACTGCAGTTCTACTTGCTTCTTGTTGGTTGTTTCTCATGTGTTCAATCCATGGATCTCATGCAAACGATTATCGATGGTTTAGACCATTGATTCTGAGAAGTATCACACCAGAACACTTCGCCTTTTATTCACCTTTTACACGAGCATGGGAGTTTGTTGCCG
The DNA here is from genome assembly GCA_023263695.1 of Ilumatobacteraceae bacterium. Taxonomy (GTDB): domain Bacteria; phylum Actinomycetota; class Acidimicrobiia; order Acidimicrobiales; family Ilumatobacteraceae; genus UBA3006. Next base: position 1,248 of record JALQUZ010000102.1, on the reverse strand, counting down.
GAGTATTAGTTGCATTGATACTGAGACTAAAAATGAGTGCGCTTGTAACCAAAATCGGCACGTTTTTTACATGCTGTGGAGCAGCAATGGTGTTTTGTGGTGTGGTTTGGGCGTCAAAGTATCCAGAAATTCAACATGAAATGGCATGGTCAACAAACACGTCGGCGACACTTATCGTTGTTGTCGGTACAGCTCTTTGGATTTTTGGTGGCGCGGGGGACAAGTTCATCGGACGATTCATATCAATGAGACCCATTACCTTGATTGGCGATTGCTCTTACAGCATCTATTTGCTGCACTGGCCTATTTGGGTTCTGTTAATCACTTCGTTTAGGCAAACCAATAATGTCATAATTCTTGCTTTTGTGTTATCAGTTGGTTTGGGTTGGTTGCAGTTTCGCTATGTAGAGGAACCAATTCGCTCACGCAAGATTCTTCCATCTACTCGAACATTCCAGTTTGTGAGCGTTTTTGGGTTAGTAGCAATCATCGGTTATTCCGCGATGGCGTTTACAACACCAGTTGTTGCAATGCATCTAGCAGGTAAAAAACCAGATGAGATCACATTGCATATTATTGAGAAACCCTGCATTGGCAATCGGTTTGAACTGGAAAGTGCGCATAGTTGCGAGTATCCATCAATTAGCAATAGTGGAAATTCAATACTTGTTGGAGATTCAATGGCGAAATCGCTGAGCGACGGGTTCGTGCAAGCTTCAAATGACCAAGGGTTGAATGGGTATGTGTTTTCGTATCCTGGCTGTGCGTTTCAATTATTTGATTCACCATTCTCTGCAACGAATGAATGCATTGCCTGGCGTGAAGATGTGATGAATGCTCTACAACAACTTCAACCCAAAGTGTTGATTATCGCAAACCTCAATTCGCTCTATGTTGAAAACCCTTTACCAGATTGGACCGAAGTCGAAACGCAACAGATTTGGGGAAATCAACTTTCTCGCACATTGGAATCGCTTGCCAGCCTAAATACTCGAGTAATTATTGTGCAGCCACCACCTCGGTTTGCTTACGACTTGCGCTACGACCTGTCACTGTTGTGGCCAAACGAGGTTAAAGAACCTCGAACAGCAGTTGTTGCTCGTAGAGATGAAATTAATTCAATTGAACAAAAGGCAATTGAAGGATTCAACTTTGTTCAACCGATTGTGAACTTTACAGACCAGTTTTGTAATCAAAATATCTGTAATCCGAAAATAGGCCGCGAATTCATGCTTGAGGATGATGATC
>JALQUZ010000101.1 GCA_023263695.1 Ilumatobacteraceae bacterium | reverse complement strand
CTGAGATTAAAGCTTCAACTTGAGCAGTTGGATTTTCATTGCGAATTGCTCGAATCGTGTCGGCAACATGTTGCATACCGCCATCTGCAAGATCATCTCGAGCAACCATGGTGAGTACAGCGAATTCCAGACCCATTCGTTTCACTGCTTCAGCCACTCGGGCTGGCTCATTCGTGTCGGGCTCAAGGGGCTTGCGAGTATCAATCAAACAAAACCCACATGCACGAGTGCATCGATCACCCAGCACCATGAATGTTGCAGTTCCGTCTTTCCAACATTCACTCAAATTTGGGCAACCCGCTTCTTCGCACACCGTGACCAAATTCAGATCGCGAAGCGTTTTCTTTGTGAGCAATACTTCGCTGGTGTGGTTTACGTGGGGGCGAATCCAATCTGGCTTACGCACAGAAATACTTAGCCCATCGCGTTCTGGCTGATGCGCCCAAGCGACGTCGTGCCGAGTGGAAAATTCATTTCCCCACTTCTTGCGCGCGATGTTGCTCACAATATTGACGACGTCAAACATTGTTGCTGTAATTCCTTCTTCCGCAAGCGACGTCACTGCATGTTCCGCAATTCCGCAGGGAACAATATGTTCACGCATGTAACTCAAATCAGTAGTCACGTTGAGCGCAAAACCATGCATCGTTCGTCGTTCCGTTACTCCTCGCGCCACACGAACACCAATTGCGCAAATCTTTCGTGCTTTAGTTGATTCTGCGTCTAGCCACACACCAGGAAATCCAAGTTTCTGCTGGCATTTTTCACACCCAGTGCGCCAAGCGCGTCGATCACCAATTGCTCTACGTCATGGATGTAGGCAGAAGTATCGGCTGGACCACTCTCACCATGTTTTGCTTCAAGGTTCAGTATCGGATACCCAACTAACTGCCCTGGACCGTGATACGTGATGTCTCCACCACGATGAACTTCAACTAGTTCTGCGCCAACTTGAGCTGGGTCGCACTTCAAATTCTGTTCCAGGTTGGCATTCTGACCATACGTAAATACATGCTGATGCTCAAGGAGCAAAAGGTGCTGGTCTACGCCATGTTCGAAAACCGCTTGCTGAACAGCTAGGGCTTCAGAGTATGGAACACGACCCAGCCATCTCACATGAAGTGGCGACGAAGGGGTGTTCATGAGCGTGCTGGCAAGCTGGCTTTACAGCTCGGCTGACCAGTCCTGTGTTTCAAGAATCTGTTTCACACGTGAAAGGAAGCGACCTGCGTACGCGCCGTCAAATGCTCGATGATCCCATGACATGGATAAGTGTCCCATCGGATGAATGGCAATACTTTCGCTTCCATCTGGCATGGCAACAACAACAGGTTTGCGAACTATTGCATCGGTGGACAAAATGGCAACTTGTGGTTGATTGATAATCGGCATAGCGATCAATGCACCAGCCGAACCATTGTTTGACAACGTGAATGTTCCACCATTGATTTCGTCTGGCGACAACTTACGTCCGCGCGCACGCGTTGCAAGATCATGTATTTCGCGTGCAATCGCTCGCAAACGCTTTGCGTCTGCGCTGCGCACTACCGGAACCAGTAAGCCCGCATAGTCCAGGTCAACAGCAATTCCAAGGTCGACATAGCTGTGAACAATTAAATTGTCGCCCTCAATGCTGGCGTTCAGATGTGGAAATTCTGCAAGAGCATCCACTACAGCACGACTAATAAACGGCAAATAAGTCAGGCTGAAACCTTCACTCGTTTTCCACGATTCTTTTATTGAATTGCGCGTTTTATCAACGTTTGCGTAATCAACTTCAACAACCGTGAACGAATGCGGGCTCGTTTCTAGCGACATCACCATGTGCGACCCAGTTAGTCGACGAATTTTTGACAGCGGTACAACTTGTTCACGATCGCTCTGTGAAGTTGCAGATCGTGGCACGGGTGCCGCAGTAGGTGCAGACGTTGCAACAGGAGTTGGAACAGCAACCGGTGCAGGCGCAGGAGCTTGCACGGGAGCGGGCGTTGCGACTGGCGCGGGCGCGGGCGCCGGTGCTTGCGCAGACAGTCCATTGCGATCGATGTAATCGAGGACATCTTCGCGCGTAATGCGTCCACCAGGACCGGTGC
>JALQUZ010000100.1 GCA_023263695.1 Ilumatobacteraceae bacterium | reverse complement strand
CCGTGCAGGTATTCGAGGCCTTCATCGGTTCGGTAGGGGTGCCCTTCAATGTCGTAGAACAAGTCGCCAGGGTTTGGTGTGGGAAGCAGGTTAAACCCACGGAAATCCTTAAGCGGAAGGAGAAATTCGGTTTCTGGCAATGCATCGGCATCGAGTTCGCGATTCACGCGTGTGGAGTATTGCAATTGAGCCTGACGTCGCAAGCGATGCAACGCTTCATCTTCTATATCGGGAATTACGAGCGAATCTTCACTCGTTGCAAGTTCTTTGAGGGTGAAAATTCCGTGAGCGTTTAGAGCCTCGCGATGCCCATTTTGTAGACCTGCGACAAATGAAAGGTGGTCATGTTCGCGCCACCAACGCGTGCAGTCTTTGTTCCACCTGCACATGGTGCAGTTTTCAACTGGAACTGGTTCGGAATGACCTGCAAATTGATTGAGCACCTCATTTTGCAGAACTTCTTTAACGTGTCGGAAATATGCCGAAACTTCGGAAAGTCGAATTGAGACTTTGCCTTCTTTCGCAGACCCTGTGACCACATGAATGAATTCGGGTTCAACACCTTGCATGTTGGTGAGGTGCTCTGCATACGAGCACAGCTGCAAAACTGCATTTACTTTTGCAATACGCGCAAGCTTGGTGTCTTCTGGCTCAAATGAGTAGTTGCCCAATTGAGAAGGTGTATCGGTAGCAACCAAGAAGTCGGCACGACCAACCCAGCCAATGCCGTTTTCCTGACTAAAGAAAGTTGGCTGGTAGACGGCGTCGGGACCGTCGGCCAGTTTGTCTGCCGTAAGTTTGGCGCGTTCTTCCAATGCGGCAACGGTGTACGGTGCTGATTGATCGCGATCGCTATCTAAGTTAACGATGGTTCGATTAAGCGTGTTGAGATGCGTTTTCAGTGCTTCGAAATACGCAGCTTCGTGTTCGGTTCCATATTGACGAAGAATTTCAGACAGTTCGTCTTCTTCTTTCGAAGGTCGTGGCCCACCCAGCATCGCCCGATAGTTGAGCCAGGAAACATGTTTGCAAGCAAGGTGATTGGCAAGGTCGGTAGGACTAAGAACTACGGAAGCATCAATCTTTTGCATGTGATCGAAACTTAGTTCAGGGGTGTTCGGGTGGTGGCCACCAGAAATGCCTGAACATGCAGTGCATCCATGGTTTTCAGCAGGCGAGCACCGAGTGTGCTGAGACGCACGTCCGTCATTTCGCGGAGAGTGAGTTGAATGGGAACTCCGCGAGTTAAGCCCGAAAGGTCGAGTGCTTCTGTGCCCTGGAGTGCGAAGTCCATTGAGCTCAAGTTATGAGACCGAATAAGCAGATTTTCTGCGAGCATCAAATCGTCGTGCACCACCCAACCCGCTGGCACGCGAACTAACCAACGTCGTGAAAGACGGTGCATTTGTGGTGCAAATTTCCAGAGCGCCGCGAGATCAACGATCAAGACCGGTATTCCAAGCGCGTAGTTTTTGTCTTGCACTGCAGTTTCCAAAACAAGCATTCCGACGGCAAACAGCACCCAAGTGATCAACGTTGGAAGTACGACTGGCACTGGTATGCGAAGCATGAATCGTCGTTCATTGCCATACGCACCCGCCTGTACATGTGTCGAACCATATTCAGCGGTAAACATCAGCATCAGTGAAATGATTCCGCATGTAGAAACTGCGATGTTTGCAGTATTTATTGTTTCGGTCAGCGAGTAGGTAATTGAACAGATAACGACAATTGGCGCCAAGCATCTAATAGCAGTGAGCGAAATAGGGTGATGAATCCAGGTGGCAACTGCCACTGAAGCCCAAAGTATCCACGCGACAACACCGAATCCGTTAGGGGCTAGAGCAATTGCGATCCATAGCACCCGAATAGGCCAAGCAATGTGCGTAAGTAGACGCTGAATCACGCCACGAGCCTAGAGCCGTAGTGCAGCCCGCAAGTAATGTTGCACCTATGGCTGGAGGTGCAAAAGCAACAAAGAAAGACCGCGACCGCGCAGCTTTTTTGCGTGAAGCCATCAACCTGCATAACGAGAGCTATTTCGCTCATGATGCACCAGAAATTAGCGACGCGGAGTACGACGAATTGAAGCGCGAACTACAGGCGCTTGAAGCTAAGTTCCCTGAACTTGTCACGCTTGATTCACCAACACTGCAAGTTGGCGCACCGGCAATCACCACATTTGCGCCAGTTGCACACCGCGC